>NZ_DAIOEU010000037.1:12499-45626 GCF_036746095.1 Dyella sp. | reverse complement strand
GGGCGGGTGACGTTGAAGCAGGCGTTGAGGTTGGTGTTCACCACGTCCATCCACTGCTGGTAGCTCATCTTGTGGAAGGTGGTGTCGCGGGTGATGCCGGCGTTGTTGACCAGGATCTCCACTTGTCCAACTTTGTGATGGATCGCGTTGACCATGTTCTCGCAGGAGACCGGATCGGCGACGTCACCGGGCACCATGGCGACGTCGATGCCGTCCTGGGCCATGGCCTTGCGCCATGCCTCGGCCTTGGCTTCGTCGCGGTAGTTCGTGACAACTTTGTGTCCCTGTTTGGCCAGGTAGCGCACGATCGCGGTACCAATGCCGCCAGTGCCGCCTGTGACGAGAGCCGTACGCTGGGTCATGCCTGTTCTCCTTGTAATGTCTGCGTAATGAAGTACCGCGCAACGCGCGCGAACCCGTTGAGGTTATACGCAGACCTCATGAAGGCATAGCAGTTCTTGACGGCACGCCGAAGCTGCGCATCGGTTCGTTATACAAGGTTAAGCAGCGCGATGGTCGCTGCATTGCGTCAATCGACGCGGATCGAAATGTTCGAGTGCTGCGCCCAGCAAATCGGATGGATGGAGGGCTGTTTCCTCGGCCGTCACGCCCAGAAACGCGAGCGCGCGACGCAGGGCGGGCATCGGGTCGAAGGGATCGACTTCGCGTGAGCGTTCCGACTTCGACAATTTGCGCCCTTCGCTGTCCAGTACCAGTGGCAAATGCAAGTAACGCGGTGTCGACAAACCCAGGCAGCGTTGCAACCAGATCTGACGCGGCGTGGAATCGAGCAAATCGTTGCCGCGTACCACCTGGGTGATGCCTTGCCAGGCATCGTCGACCACGCAGGCCAACTGGTAAGAGTAGAAACCTTCCACACGGCGGATCACGAAGTCGCCCACGCTTTCACGCAAGTGTTGCTGCTGCGGGCCTTGCAGTTCATCGACGAAGTGGATGGTTTCATCTGCAACTCGTGCGCGCCAGGCCGGTTCGCGATGGGGATCGGGCCCGGCGATGCAGCGGCCGTCACGATGGATGCCGCCCGCCGCCGCCAAGTCGCTGCGGCTGCACCAGCACGGAAATGCCAGGCCAGCCTGCCGCAATTGCTCGAAAGCGGCTTCGTACGCGCCGATGCGGGAAGACTGATAGATGGCGGGTTCGTCCGCGGCCAGGCCGAACGCGGGCAGGGCGGCAAGGATCGCCGCAGCCGAACCGGGCGCTTCACGCGGCGGGTCGATGTCTTCCATGCGCACCAGCCACTGGCCGCCTTCGTGGCGCGCACACAGCCAGCTTCCCACCGCGGCGACCAGGGAGCCTGCGTGCAAGAGACCGGTGGGGGAGGGAGCGAAGCGTCCGCGATAGCTCATCGCGTCATTCTACGAAAGCTGACCGGCCTCTCGGCGGTGGGTACCTAACTCTTGAAAAACGGAGGTTTAGCCAGAATCTCCGGTGCCAGTTACCATCACATATTCGGAAGAACTCTTTAGGGACGACTATGCGCCGCATCGCACTTTTCCTTCTCACCAACATCGCGGTCCTGCTGCTGCTCAGCATCGTCTGCCGCGTGTTCGGCATCGATCAGTGGGCAGCCATGCGCGGCTACGGCGGGATGGGCGGGCTGCTTGCCTATGCGGGGGTCTTTGGCATGGGCGGCGCGTTCATTTCGCTGGCCATGTCCAAGTGGATGGCCAAGATGAGCACCGGCGCACGGGTGATCGAGCAGCCGCAGAACGAGGCTGAGCGCTGGCTGGTCGACACGGTGCGCCGCCACGCGCAGAACGCCGGCATCGGCATGCCCGAGGTGGCGATCTACGACGCGCCGGAAATGAACGCATTCGCCACCGGCATGAGCAAGAACCATGCGCTGGTCGCGGTGAGTACCGGGCTTCTGCAGCAGATGGACCGCGAGCAGGTCGCCGCCGTGCTGGGTCACGAGATCGGCCACGTCGCCAACGGCGACATGGTCACGCTCACCTTGATCCAGGGCGTGCTCAACACGCTGGTGATCGTCGCCGCGCGTATCGTCGGCCGCCTGGTGGATAGCTGGCTTTCCGGCGGCCGCGACAATCGTGAAGGCACCGGCATCGGCTACTTCGTCTCGGTGATGGTGCTGCAGCTGGTGTTCGGGCTGTTCGCCTCGATGATCGTGATGGCCTTTTCGCGCTGGCGCGAATTCCGTGCCGACGCCGCCGGCGCCAAGCTGGCCGGCCGTGGTGCGATGATCTCGGCGTTGCAGCGCCTGCAGCTCAACCATGGCGAAAGCACCCTGCCCAAGACGATGGCTGCCTTCGGCATTTCCGGTCCGTTGGCGCAGGGGCTGCAGCGCCTGTTCATGAGCCACCCGCCGCTGGATGAGCGCATCGCGGCGTTGCAGAAGCAAATGATGTAATGGGTTTTCCCCCTCCCGCCGGGGGGGCAGGGTGAGGGGAATCTTGCGATACCGCCGGGTTCAGAGCGTCGATTCGTTGAAGTCCGGGGGTAAATCTTCATTCCTCACCCACTTCTCTCCCCGAGAGAGCTACCTTTGTCCTTCTTCGTAACCTGACCAACCTTCAACGACACCATGACCACGACAGCCGAAACCCGCAAATTCGAAGCCGAAGTCGCTCAGGTGCTGCACCTGGTGACGCACTCGCTGTACTCGCACAAGGAAATCTTCCTGCGCGAGCTGATCTCCAACGCATCGGATGCTTGCGACAAGCTCCGTTTCGAATCCATCGGCAAGCCCGAGTTGCTCGCCGGCGATGCCGAGCTGCATATCGACGTAAGCTGGGATGCCGACAAGCGCACCGTTACCGTGCGCGATAACGGTGTCGGCATGAGCCGGGACGAAATCGTCGCCAACCTAGGCACCATCGCCAGCTCCGGCACGCGCCGTTTCCTGGAGGCGATGAGCGCGGAACAAAAAAGCGATGCGCGCCTGATCGGCCAGTTCGGCGTGGGCTTCTATTCGTCCTTCGTGGTGGCCGACAAGGTCACCGTGCTCAGCCGCCGCGCCGGCCTTCCGGCCAGCGAGGGCGTGAAGTGGGAGAGCGATGGCAAGGGCGAATACCTGCTGGAACAGATCGAGCTGCCCGAACGCGGCACGGCGATCGTGCTGCACTTGAAGGCTGACGAGGATGATTTCCTCAAGCGCTGGGAACTGCGTTCGCTGATTACCCGCTACTCCGACCACGTCGCGTTCCCGATCCGGCTGCCGGTGGAAAAGGAAGACAAACCCACCGACGAGTGGGAAACCGTAAATGCCGCTTCGGCGCTCTGGACCAAGCCCAAGAGCGAAATCGGCGACGAGGAATACCAGAACTTCTACAAGTCGCTCGGCCACGATTTCAACGATGCGCTGGCCTGGACGCACAACCGCGTCGAAGGCAACCAGAGCTACATCACCCTGCTTTATCTTCCATCGCAGCCGCCGTTCGAGCTGATGATGGGAGGCCGCGATGAGCGCAAGGGGCTGAAGCTCTACATCAAGCGCGTCTTCATCATGGACGCGGCCGAGCAATTGCTGCCTAACTACCTGCGTTTCGTGCGCGGCGTGGTCGATGCCGATGATCTGCCGCTCAACGTGAGTCGCGAAATCCTTCAGCATAACCGCCAGCTGGAGCGCATCAAGGCCGCCTGCGTGAAGCGCGTGCTGGACCTGATCGAAAAACTTGCGAAGGACGAGCCGGAGAAATTCACGACCTTCTACAAGGCGTTCGGAAATACGCTCAAGGAAGGCATCGTGGAAGACCATGCCAATCGCGAGCGCATCGCCAAGCTGCTGCGCTTTGCCTCCACCAAGGGCGAAGGCAGCACGCAGAACGTGTCGCTGGACGATTACATCGGCCGCATGCCGGTGAGCCAGGACACCATCTGGTACATCACCGCCGACAGCCACGCCGCTGCTTCCGGCAGCCCGCAGTTGGAAGCGTTCAAGGCCAAGGACGTCGAAGTGCTGCTGATGTCCGATCGCATCGACGAATGGATGCTGGGCAGCTTGAACGAGTACAGCGGCAAGAAACTGCGCAACGTCGCAAAGGGCGAGCTGCCGCTGGATGAAGAAGCGAAGAAGCAGCAGGAAGAAGCCAGCAAGGCGGCCGAGCCGTTGTTGAAGAAGCTGAAGGATCTGCTCGGCGATCGCGTTGGCGACGTGAAGGTATCCGCGCGCCTTACCGATTCCCCGTCCTGCCTGGCCCTGTCCGACTACGAGATGGCCCCGCACTTGGCGCGCCTGTTGCGCGAGGCCGGCCACGACATGCCTTCCAGCAAGCCGGCGCTGGAGATCAATCCGCAACATGCGTTGCTCAAGCGAGTGGAAAGCGAAAGCGACGAAGGCAAGGCGAAGGACCTGGCCAATCTGCTGCTGGAACAGGCGGAGATTGCTGCGGGTGCGCCGTTGCCTGATCCGGCAGCGTTCGTGCAGCGCTTGAATCGCGTGTTGCTGGGTTGAGGGAAGTCCCTCCATCCAAAGCACGGATGGAGGAGCGGTAACACGGAGCCGCTTAACCCCCGTGGCCGTCATTCCCGCGAAAGCGGGAATCCATGTTCAAGGATGCATCAGATCAAAATGGATTCCCGCTTTCGCGGGAATGACGGCCATGGGAGCTATACCGCGATGAGGTGCAAGCGCGGCAAGTGCATACCCCATGCAACCGCCAGCAGACGCATCAACAAAATCACCAGTACGCCGACGCTTACCGCTATGCCGCGCGGCGCCCCGAGCTTCTGCAAAACCACATACGCCACGATCCCGACAATCGCCGCCGTCGCATACAGATCCTGCTGAAAGATCAATGGCACCCGCGCGCTCATCACGTCGCGCAACATGCCGCCGGCGGTGCCGGTCACGGTTCCCATCAACACGACGATGAGCCACGACAATCCCGTCGCTTCGGCAATTTGCGCACCGCTGATCGCAAACAGCGCCAGCCCCAGGGCATCCGCTACCAGAAAGCTACGGCCTGGCGGCGGAAAGAACGCGAGATAGACCATGGTCAACGCGGCCGCGGCCAGAATCACCAGCAGATAGCGCACATCTTTCACCCAGAAAATCGGCTGGCGATTGAGCAGTACATCACGTAATGTGCCGCCGCCGATCGCCGTAAGCGCGGCCAGCGCAAGGCCACCGAGCAGATCCATGCCGGCGCGCGCTGCCACCAGCACCCCGCTCACCGCAAACACGGCTACGCCAACCAGGTCCAGCAGATAGAGCAACATGCGGATCCCCCATGCGAATCAGGCTTGCCTTGGCATCCTGGCGTGCCCACTTACCCTGCATCCGCCAGGCCGTACACCGATAATGCCACCATGAAACACGCACCCGATGAAACCCCTGCCGAAGTCCGCGCCGACGTCTGGCTATGGGCCTCACGTATGTACAAGACGCGCAGCCTGGCCAAGCAGGCGATCGATGGCGGCAAGGTCGATGTGAACGGTGCGGGCTGCAAGCCTTCCAAGGCCCTGCACGTTGGCGACACCGTGCGCCTGACGCGTGGCGAGGAGCGGCTGGAACTGGAAATACTGACGCTGGCCGAGCTGCGCGGACCGGCCAGCGCGGCCCAGACGCTCTACCGCGAAACCGAGGCCAGCCGGCTTGCCCGCGAGCAGGCCCGCGAGCTGCGCCGTCTGAGCGGAGCCGGGTTGAATCGTCCGCCGACCCGGCCGAACAAGCAGGAACGTCGAGAACTGCGACGGCTTAAGGATTTTCCCTGAGCAGCACATCTCAGAAATCCCCGCCCATCTGCGTGATGATCTTTTCGCCAACGCAGGCAACCCGGGAGAGGTTGCCGCGATACGCGATTCAAGGGGGAAGCCAAATGAGCGGTATCGATTTCTTCAAGCGGTTGCTGGGCGGTCACGCACCGGAAGGCGCACATCGCGGGCATCTCGTGCAAGCCGCGAAGGGACTGCGCACGCTGGTGGTGGACGATTCGCCGACCATTCGCGCGGTACTCGGCAAGATGCTCGAGCAGGAAGGCTACGGCGTGCAGAAGGCTGTCGATGGCGAGAGCGCCCTCGAGCTGGCCAAAACCGAGCAGCCGGAACTGATTTTCCTGGACGTGGTGCTGCCGGGCATCAATGGCTTCGCCGTGCTGCGTGCATTGCGCCATGATCCGCTGACGCAGCATATTCCGATCGTGATGATCAGCGGCAATCAGCAAGCCACCGAGCAGTTCTACGTGCAGCGCTTCGGCGCCGACGACTTCATCAGGAAACCGTTTGGCCTGGGCGAAGTGCAGCAATCCATCGATCAACTGGTGCGTGCCGAACGCTTGCCGGCACGTGTGTCGACGCCGCCCATGGTTATCGCAACCGTCACGCCTTACGAAGAACTGCCCAGCACGCTTTCGGGCATGGCCGCCTGACTCCATTCGTTCCCAGCGGTAACCGCCTGACTTCAGACGGAAACGCCGCAGCGTGAAAACGCTGCGGCGCTTTTTTTTCAGGAGGGGATTGTCATCCCAGCCCGCCTTGCTCACGCCAGATCGAAACGATCCAAATTCATCACCTTGTTCCAGACTGCCACGAAGTCGCGGACAAACTTCTCTTGCGCGTCGGAGCTTGCATAGACCTCGGCCAAGGCGCGCAACTGCGAGTTCGAACCGAAAACGAGATCGACGCGCGTTGCCGTCCACTTGAGCTCGCCGGTCGTGCGATCGCGTCCTTCAAACACGTCCTGTGCGCGTGACGCGGGCTTCCACGTCGTGCCCATGTCCAGCAGGTTGACGAAGAAATCATTGCTCAAGGTTCCCGGCCGCTTGGTGAAAACGCCATGCCGCGTATGCCCGAAGTTGGTATCCAGCGCACGCATGCCGCCAACCAGCACAGTCATCTCCGGCGCGGTCAGCGTCAGCAGTTGCGCCTTGTCGAGCAGCAGCACTTCGGCCGGAACGGAGAACGCGCCCTTGAGGTAATTGCGGAAGCCATCCGCCACCGGTTCGAGCACGGCGAACGACTCGACGTCGGTTTGTTCCTGCGAGGTGTCCGTGCGTCCCGGTGCAAAAGGAACCGTCACATGTACGCCGACATTTTTCGCAGCCTCCTCGATGCTTGCGCAGCCACCCAGCACGATCAGGTCAGCGAGTGACACCCGCTTGCCAGCGGATGACGTGCTGTTGAAAGCCTGCTGGATGCCTTCGAGTATCTTGAGCACCTTCGACAGCTGCTCGGGCTGGATGGCCTGCCAATCCTTCTGCGGGGCGAGGCGAATGCGCGCACCGTTGGCACCGCCGCGCTTGTCGGAGCCGCGGAACGTCGATGCCGACGCCCACGCGGTGGAAACCAGTTCCGAAATGGTGAGGCCCGAAGCCCGCAGTTTGGCCTTGAGCGCTGCGACGTCCTGTTCGTCGATCAGCGTGTGATCGACCGCGGGAACCGGGTCTTGCCAAATCAGTTCTTCAGCCGGCACTTCCGGACCGAGATAGCGCGCACGCGGACCCATGTCGCGATGCGTGAGCTTGAACCACGCCCGCGCGAACGCATCGGCGAATTCGTCTGGATTCTCAAGGAAGCGCCGCGAAATTTTCTCGTACGCCGGATCGAAGCGCAGGGCGAGATCGGTGGTGAGCATCGATGGTGCATGGCGCTTGGAACGATCATGCGCATCCGGCACTGTCCCGGCGCCTGCGCCACCCTTCGGTGTCCATTGGTGTGCGCCAGCGGGACTCTTGGTGAGCTCCCACTCGTAGCCGAAGAGGTTCCAGAAGAAGTTGTTGCTCCACTTGGTCGGCGAGCTGGTCCAGGTCACTTCCAGGCCACTGGTAATGGCATCGGCGCCCTTGCCGGAGCCGAAGCTGTTCTTCCAGCCCAGGCCCATTTCTTCGATGCCGGCCGCTTCCGGTTCGGGGCCGACATGCGTTGCCGGGCCGGCGCCGTGGGTCTTGCCGAACGTATGGCCGCCTGCAATCAAGGCGACGGTCTCTTCGTCGTTCATGGCCATGCGTGCGAAGGTCTCGCGGATGTCTTTCGCAGCCGCGAGCGGATCGGGATTGCCTTCCGGACCTTCCGGGTTTACGTAAATCAGGCCCATCTGCACGGCGGCGAGCGGATTTTCGAGCTCACGCTCACCGCTGTAGCGCTTGTCGCCACCGAGCCAGGTGGTCTCGGTGCCCCAGTAGACGTCTTCTTCCGGTTCCCACACGTCCTGGCGGCCACCGCCGAAGCCGAACGTTTTGAACCCCATCGATTCCAACGCCACGTTGCCGGCAAGAACCATCAGGTCGGCCCAGGAGATGTTGCGCCCGTATTTTTGCTTGATCGGCCACAGCAATCGACGCGCCTTATCCAGATTGCCGTTGTCGGGCCAGCTGTTGAGCGGCGCGAAACGCTGCTGCCCGGCACCGGCGCCGCCACGGCCGTCACCAGTGCGATAGGTGCCGGCGCTGTGCCAGGCCATGCGAATGAACAAGGGACCGTAATGGCCGAAGTCAGCCGGCCACCAGTCTTGCGAATCGGTCATCAGCGCATGCAGGTCGTGCTTCAACGCTTGCAGGTCGATGCCTTGGAAGGCAGCGGCGTAGTCGAAGTCCCGGTCCATCGGATCGGACAAGGAGGAATGCTGATGCAGGAGCTTGAGGTTCAGCTGATTCGGCCACCAATCGCGGTTGGTCGTACCGCCGGTCGCGTGATGGAAAGGGCACTTTGATGCGCTCGGTGCGGCGGACCCTGCCGTCTCGGCAGTGGGAGTGACGGTGTTGACGTCTTCATTCATGGCTGAAGTCCTTTCGGTGGGAAGGGGGCTGGCGTCGGCTGGCTTGCAGGCCAATCTACGTGGACCTGCTCCTCACGTGAATTGAATTGTTCCGATCCATTTCATAGGCGTGGGCTATGGCAGGGCCGTAGCGACAGTACCGAGCGGCCACGCGTTGATGGCCGGAATGAGAGTCAGCCCGATGACAACTCAATCAGATGACGAACCGATCAGTTCCAACGCCAGGTTGCGCGCTGCACGTCGCACTTCGTCGGCGAATGCAGGATTGTCGACGGTGCGTGCCAGCACCATGCCGCCGACGCAAAGAGCCGTGACGGCCAGGCTGCGTTGGCGTGCACTGCTGTCGGCTCCCGTATCCAATCCATGTTCCAGCATGCTGACCATGTTCTCCACCAAGCATCGATAGGCTTGCCGCACACGCGGTCCTGCGCGAGCGGTGTCGGAAGGCAGGGCGATCATCGGACACTGGTTTTCGATATCTTCCAGATGCGCGGTGGACAGATAGGCCTCGATGACCTGGCGCGCAAATGCTTCGCCACGGGCTGAGGGATCGAACCGTATGCCTTTCCAGTGCTCGGCAGGATCGATGTGCATAAATGTTGATATTGCTTCGGCGTAGAGATCTTCTTTGGCTTTGAAGTGATTGTAGAAGCCGCCGCGTGTGAGGCCGGCATGCTGCATGATTTCGTCGATCGAGACTTCTTCGAAGCCGCGTCGATTAAACAATTCCCGCGCGCACTCCACGATGCGCTGGCGGGTCTTTTGCTTGTGTTCGGCGCTCAGTGGCATGGGGGCGGGCAGGGTGGTTGAGGCGGCCAAAGCCTACTGCGAAAGCAAAATATGTTCTTGAACATATGTAAGGCACTGACAAACTGTGGATGCCTGGCGGTTACCCGCCTCCAACCGAGCAGAGTGAGGTCATGACCATGAAGCTGTACTACGCAGAGACGATGAATCCGCGTAAGGCGTGCGCTGTGGCGAAATATCTAGGTTCGCCAGTCGAGTATGTGCGGGTAGATCTAGGCAAAGGCGAGCACCGCAAGCCCGAATTCCTTGCGCTGAATCCTAACGGCAAGGTGCCGCTGCTGATCGATGGCGGCCTGCAACTGTGGGAGAGCACAGCCATCATGGCTCATCTGGCAGTGAAGGCTGGCTCCGATTTATGGCCCTCCGAGGCCACTCGCCAAGTAGAAGTGCTGCGCTGGCTGTCGTGGGATATCAGTCATTTTTCTCGCCATGGCGGTACGTTGTATTTCGAGCACCACATCAAGCCATTCCTGGGTCTGGGGGAAGTGAATGCTGCCGCTGTGGAGGAAGCCACCAACTTCTATAAGCGTTTTGCCAGCGTACTCGACGCGCATCTGGCACAGCACGAGTATCTGGTCGGCGAGAAGCTGAGCATCGCTGACTTTGGCGTGGGCGTCTTGCTGCCATGGGCCAAGGAAGCCCGCCTGCCGGTGGATGAGTTTGCCAACGTCATGCGCTGGCACAACCAGTTGATGGCTTTGCCAGCGTGGCGTGAACCCTTTCCGGCGCCGCTTCCCGCCGCAGCCTGAGTGCTACGCAGTAGAAGGCAGTCTGATGAAGCCTGCATCCGCAACCGCGCCGCAAAGAGTCCGCGGCGCGGTTCGTTCAGGCCAAGGCTTTTAGCCGATACAGAACGTCCAACGCTTCGCGCGGCGTTAGTACGTCCGGATCAACGTCCTTGAGGGCGCGTTCGGCGGCGGAAGGCTCGGGCGGTGCAAACAGCCCCAGTTGTGGCGACGGTTCGTGTTGCAGTGACGGCTTCGCGGCAGGGCCGTGCATGCCGTTTTCCAGCTGCGCCAGCGTCTTGCGTGCATCGGCGATCACCGATTTAGGCAGGCCGGCCAGGGCTGCGACTTGCAAACCGAAACTACGATTGGCGGGGCCCTCTTTCACGGCATGCATGAAGACCAGTTGGTCGCCGTATTCGACAGCATCGAGGTGCACATTGGCGATGCTGGGATATTCGATCGCAAGCTCGGTCAATTCGAAGTAATGCGTGGCAAACAGCGTGTAGGCTTTGCTGCTGGCAGCCAGATGCACGGCAGCAGCGCGTGCAAGCGCCAGGCCATCGTACGTACTGGTGCCCCGGCCCACTTCGTCCATCAGCACCAGGCTTTGCGGCGTGGCGTTGTGCAGGATGTTCGCCGTTTCGCTCATTTCCACCATGAAGGTGGATTGGCCGCGTGAAAGATCGTCGCCGGCGCCGATGCGGGTGAAGATGCGATCGATCGGGCCGATCACCGCGCGCGACGCGGGAACATAGCTGCCGATATGCGCCAGCAGCACGATCAATGCGTTCTGGCGCATGTAGGTGGATTTACCGCCCATGTTCGGGCCGGTGATCACCAGCATGCGGCGGTGGTCATCCAGCACCAGATCGTTCGGCTCGAACGGCTCGTCGCGTACTTTTTCCACCACCGGATGACGGCCGCGCTCGATCAGCAGGCCAGGTTCATCGGTGAGTTCCGGTGCGCTCCAGTCCAACGCTTCGGCACGCTCGGCCAAGGTGCACAGCACGTCGAGTTCGGCCATGGAGGCGGCGGCGTGCTTGAGCGGCTCGAGTTGCTCGGTGAGCGTGTCGAGCAGCGCTTCATACAGCGCACGTTCGCGCATCAGCGAACGTTCCTTGGCGGAGAGCACTTTGTCTTCGAAGGTTTTGAGTTCTTCCGTGATGTAGCGTTCGGCGTTCTTGGTGGTTTGCCGGCGCGTGTAATGCGTAGGTGCCTTGTCCGACTGGGCTTTGCTGATTTCGATGTAGTAACCGTGTACGCGGTTGTAGCCGACCTTCAGCGTGGGAATGCCGCTGGCGGCTTTTTCACGCTCTTCAAGTTCCACCAGGTATTGGTCGGCGTGCGTGGCGAGGCGGCGCAGTTCATCCAACTCGGCGTCATAACCATCCCCGACGACGCCGCCGTCGCGCAGCAGCACGGGTGGTTGCTCGACGATGGCGCGCTGGAGGAGTTCAGCCGTAGCGGCATGATCGCCGATGCCTTCGACCAAGCTGTGCAGCAGCGGGCTGTCCACGCTGGCGATCGATGCACGCAATGCGGGGGCGGCGGACAAGCCATCGCGCAGCGTAGAAAGATCGCGTGGACGCGCCGAACGCAAAGCAACCCGCGCGAGAATGCGCTCGAGATCGCCGATGCCTTGCAGTTGATCGCGCAGCCCTTCGTGGCGATGTGTTTCGATCAGGGCACCTATCGCCTGATGTCGACGACGAAGCACATCGCGCGAACGCAACGGGCGATTGAGCCAGCGGCGCATCAAGCGCGCGCCCATCGGCGTTACCGTTTCGTCGAGCACACCGAGCAGGCTGTGTTCGATGCGCCCGCTCGGATGCGTATCCAATTCCAGATTGCGGCGTGTGGCGGCATCGAGTGCAATCGTTTCGCTGGCACTTTCGACGGCCATCCCGGAAAGATGCGGCAGTGCGCTCTTTTGTGTTTCTTCCACGTAGCCGAGCAAGCAGCCCGCCGCAGCGATCGCCATCGGCAAGTTGTCGACACCGAAGCCACCGAGATCCCGCGTGCCGAAGAAGCGGTTGAGTTCCCGCCGCGATGCTTCGCCATCGAAATGCCACGGCGGCCGCTTGCGCAAGCCGGGCAGGGCGCTGACCAGCTTCGGCCACGCCACATCTTCACCGACCAGCGTTTCGGCCGGTTGCAGCCGCGCCAATTCCGCGGCGAGCGCTTCGGCGTTCGACACCTCGCTGAGCAGGAAACGGCCGCTGGCAAGATCGACCCATGCGAGGCCGTAACTGCCATGCGGGCCTGCCGCGATCGCCAGCAGCAGATTGTCGCGCCGCTCTTCCAGCAGCGCCGCATCCGTCACCGTGCCTGGCGTGACGATGCGCACCACCTTGCGCTCCACCGGGCCCTTCGCGAGTGCCGGATCGCCGATCTGCTCGCAGATCGCTACGGATTCGCCCAACCGCACCAGCTTGGCCAGATAATTTTCAACCGCGTGATACGGCACGCCTGCCATCGGAATCGGCTGCCCCGCCGATTGCCCACGCTGCGTGAGCGTGATATCCAGCAGACGCGCAGCCTTGCGCGCGTCCTCGTAGAACAGCTCGTAGAAATCGCCCATGCGGAAGAACAGCAGCACATCCGGATGCGCTGCCTTGGCTGCGAGGTACTGGCGCATCAGCGGGGTGTGCAGCGAAAGTTCGTCCTGATTCATGCGGTCAAGTCTTGGCGTCGTAGGGCTAGGCGAGTACAACAGGGCGTTTGCAAGACGCGGAGTTTCGCATGGAGTCGTCATCTGTTCCTACTGACGCCGATCTGGCAATGCTGGCCACGTACATCGCCGGCGCCATGCAGCAACACAAACGGATGCTGGCCTCCGCCGAATCCTGCACTGGCGGCTGGATCGCCAAGGCGCTCACCGATCTGTCCGGCAGCTCCGCCTGGTTCGAGGCCGGCGTGGTCAGCTATAGCAACGAAGCCAAGATGTCGCTGCTGGGCGTCAAGCGGGAAACGCTCGAGCGTACCGGTGCGGTGAGCGAGGCGACGGTGCTGGAAATGGTGTCTGGTGCGCTGGAGCGCTTGCATGCCGCCGTGGCGGTGGCGGTTACGGGCATTGCCGGACCTGCTGGCGGTACGCCGGAGAAACCGGTCGGCACGGTGTGGATAGGCTGGCAGCAACGCGGCGGTGCAGCACATGCCCAACGCTTTCATTTCGCAGGTGATCGCGAGGCCATACGGCGGCAGACCGTGGCGGCGGCTCTCGAAGGCGTGCTGGCGATACTTACGGATTGAGCAGAAATTAACCAGCGGTCCGGCGCTTGACCGATGTGGGATACTCAAGAACGCTCTAACCCATTCTGCGTAGACGCCTGGGCAGAATGGGTTAGAGCATCCTTCCTGCATCCCAGCCCGTGAGACGACCACGCGGCATCATGCTCGCCACGACCACTTTGAACAGCGGAATCAAGACGATGGATGACAACAAGCGCAAAGCGCTCGCTTCGGCCCTCGGCCAGATCGAGAAGCAATTCGGCAAAGGCGCGGTGATGCGCTTGGGCGACCGCACCGACGACAATATTGAAACCGTCTCCACCGGATCGCTGGGCCTGGACATTGCCCTTGGCGTCGGCGGCTTGCCGCGTGGCCGCGTGGTCGAAATCTACGGTCCGGAATCTTCGGGTAAGACCACCCTCACCCTGCAGGTAATCGCCAACTGCCAGAAGAACGGCGGTACCGCCGCATTCGTCGACGCCGAGCATGCGCTCGACCCCATCTACGCGCAGAAGCTGGGTGTGAATATCGAGGATCTGCTGGTGTCGCAGCCCGACACCGGCGAGCAGGCGCTGGAAATCGCCGACATGCTGGTGCGCTCCGGCGCTGTGGACGTGGTGGTGGTCGACTCGGTCGCCGCACTCACGCCCAAGGCCGAAATCGAAGGCGAGATGGGCGACTCCCACGTCGGCCTGCACGCCCGCCTGATGAGCCAGGCGCTGCGCAAACTCACCGCCAACATCAAGAAATCCAACTGCCTGGTGATCTTCATCAACCAGATCCGCATGAAGATCGGCGTGATGTTCGGCAGCCCCGAGACCACTACCGGCGGTAACGCGTTGAAGTTCTACGCCTCCGTGCGACTGGACATCCGCCGCATCGGGGCGGTGAAGAAGGGCGAGGAAGTGATCGGCTCCGAAACGCGCGTGAAGGTGGTGAAGAACAAGGTGGCGCCGCCGTTCCGCCAGGCCGAGTTCGAGATCCTGTACGGCGAGGGTACCTCGCGCGAAGGCGAGATCATCGAGCTTGGCGTGGCGCAGAACCTGATCGAAAAATCCGGCGCATGGTACAGCTACAAGGGCGACCGCATCGGCCAGGGCAAGGAAAATGTGCGTCAGTTCCTGCGGGACAATCCGAAGATCGCCGATGAGGTCGATCGCGAACTGCGCGCACGCCTGTTGGTGAGTACCGGTGGCGCCGTGGCTGCTTCCGAAGAAGCGGTAGAGGAAGCTTGACGATGGCTGAGCGACGGCTAAGGATTTTGCTCGTCGGCGCCTCGGGCACATTAGGACGTGCGGTAGAGGCGGAACTCGCATCACGCCACGAAGTGGTGGCTGCCGGACGCAACTCCGGCAGCCTTCGCATCGATCTGACCGACGTCGCCAGCATTCACCACGCCCTTCGGCAAGCGGGCGAGCTGGACGCGGTGATCAGTGCCGCGGGCAAGGTCACGTTCGCGCCGCTGGCGGATTTCAAGCCAGCGGCTTATGGCGAATCGCTACACACGCTAGGCATTGCCGACAAGCTGATGGGACAGGTGAACCTGGCCCTCGCGGCGCGTGACCATTTGCGCGATGGTGGTTCGATCACGCTGACCACTGGCATTTTGTCCGAGCAGCCGATCGTGGCGGGCAGTTCTGCGAGCCTGGTAAACGGTGCGGTGGAAGCGTTCGTGCGTGCGGCGGCAATCGAGTTGCCACGCGGCTTGCGCATCAATGTGGTGAGCCCGAATGTGCTGATCGAGGCGATGCCGGCGTATGCACCGTTCTTTCGCGGGTTTGAGCCGGTCAGCGCGGCGCGTGCAGCGCTGGCGTTTGCGCGCAGCGTGGAAGGGGCGCAGACGGGGCAGGTGTACAAGGTGTTTTGATGCCGCTTTTCCCACCTGCTCCCTGATGGAGAAGGAGGGGAGCTCGCGCAGTCATGAAGAAACGCGACGACGATCCCAATGCCAAACCCAAAGCCAGCGCCTACAACAAGGCGCTGGGCTTGCTTGCGCGCCGTGATCACTCCCGCAAGGAACTGCGCCAGAAACTGGATCGCAGCGGCTACGCCCGCGACGAATCCAGCGAAGCGATTGATCGCCTGGGCGAGCAGCATTATCAAGACGACGACCGCTTCGCCGAAGCCTTGATCCGCAATCGTTCCGCCCAGGGCTATGGCCCCATGCGCCTGCGTGCGGAGCTGAAGAGCCACGGCTTGTCGGATGCCCGCATTCGCAGCTTGCTGGACGCAGCGGACGTCGATTGGGACGAATCTGCCGCCGCCCAACTGCGTCGGCGCTACCGCACAGGCACTACGGACCCCGCCGAACGCGCCCGCCGTGCGCAGTTCCTCTTGCGCCGGGGCTTCCCGGCCGCCACAGTACGGGATGTTACCCACGCCGACGTGGACGATGCTGCTGACGAAACCCCTTGAGGCCCCTGCGCGGGCCGGCTGAGGGCCGGTGGCGTCGCCTTGTGGCGCCCTTTCGTCTTGTGCCTCGAACTCCATGAAAACCGCCGATATCCGCTCCGCTTTTCTCGATTACTTCCGCACCAAGGACCACACCATCGTGCCTTCCAGCGCGCTGGTACCGGCCAACGACCCGACCTTGCTGTTCACCAATTCGGGCATGGTGCAATTCAAGAACGTATTCCTCGGCAGTGAGAAACTGCCCTACGCGCGCGTGGCCGACGTGCAACGCTGCCTGCGTGCCGGCGGCAAACACAACGACCTCGATTCGGTGGGTTACACCGCGCGCCACCACACCTTCTTCGAGATGCTGGGCAACTGGTCGTTCGGTGACTACTTCAAGCACGATGCGATCCGCTATGCGTGGGAATTGCTGACCGTCGTGCTGAAGCTGCCTGCGGAAAAGCTGTGGGTCACCGTTTATCACACCGACGACGAAGCCTTTGATATCTGGGCCAAGGAAATGGGTGTGCCGGCCGAACGGATCGTACGCATCGGCGACAACAAGGGGGCGCCGTTCGCTTCCGACAACTTCTGGCAGATGGCCGATACCGGCCCGTGTGGGCCGTGTTCGGAAATCTTCTACGACCATGGCCCTGACGTCGCCGGTGGCCCGCCCGGTTCGCCGGATGAAGACGGTGATCGCTACATCGAGATATGGAACCTGGTGTTCATGCAGTTCGACCGTGCACCCGATGGCACGCTGTCCCCGCTGCCGGCGCCGTGCGTGGATACCGGCATGGGTCTGGAGCGCCTGGCGGCCGTGCTGCAGCACGTGCACTCCAACTATGAAATCGATCTGTTCCAGCACCTGATCAAGCTGGCGTCGGAACTCACCAAGACGCCGGATCTCGCCAACAAATCCCTGCGCGTGATCGCTGATCACATCCGCGCCTGCTCGTTCCTGATCGTCGATGGCGTGCTGCCGTCCAACGAAGGCCGCGGCTATGTGCTGCGCCGTATCATCCGCCGCGCACTGCGCCATGGCTGGATGCTTGGCGTGCGGGGCGACTTCTTCTGGAAGATGGTGCAGCCGCTGGTGGAAGAGATGGGTGCGGCGTATCCAGAGCTGGTCGCCAAGCAATCCTTCGTGGAAGACGCGTTGCGCACGGAAGAACAGCGTTTCGGCGAAACGCTGGAGCACGGCATGCGTGTGTTCGACGAGGTTGCCGCCAAATCGGGTAGCACGATCGCTGGTGAAGATGCGTTTCGCCTATACGACACCTACGGTTTTCCCGTCGACTTGACGGCCGACATTGCCCGCGAGCGTGGACTCAGCGTCGACATGGCCGGTTTCGAACAGGCGATGGAGCAGCAGCGTGAGCGCGCACGTGCCGCCAGCCGTTTTGAGGCCAAAGGCCAGATGCCCGCCGAACTGGCCAGCCAGCTTGCGCCGACCGCTTTCCTCGGCTACGAAACGCTCTCCAGCCGCGCCAGCAAGGTGGTTGGCATCGTCCAGGCCGGCAAGCAGGTTGGGCAGCTCACGGAAGGTGAGGAAGGCTTGGTCATCCTCGATCAAACGCCGTTCTACGCGGAGTCGGGAGGTCAGGTGGGCGATACCGGCACGTTGTCGAACGGCGAGGGTCGGTTTGAAGTGAACGACACGATCAAGATGGGCGGCGTGTTCTTCGGCCATGCCGGTCGCTGGCATGGTGCACGACCCTTGCGTACGGGCGATGTGCTGGACGCCGATGTCGACACGTCGCGCCGCCAGGCCACGGTGCTCAATCACTCCGCCACGCACTTGCTGCACGCAGCGCTACGCAAAGTGTTGGGTACGCACGTTACGCAGAAAGGCTCGCTGGTGGCACCCGACCGCCTGCGTTTCGATTTCTCGCATTTCAAGCCTGTCAGCCGCGAGGAATTGGCCAAGATTGAAGCGCAGGTCAACATCGAAGTGCGTCGCAACGTCGAAGCCGAAGTGCGCCATATGGCTTACGACGATGCGATCGAATTCGGCGCCATGGCTCTGTTTGGCGAGAAATACGGCGATGAAGTGCGCGTGCTGAAGATGGGCGAATTCTCCACCGAGCTATGCGGTGGCACGCATGTAGGCCGTACCGGCGACATCGGCCTGTTCAAGATCGTCAGCGAATCGGGCGTGGCGTCCGGCGTGCGTCGTATCGAGGCGGTAACCGGTAACGGTGCGTTGGCGTATGTTGGCGAAGAAGAACGCCGCTTAAACGAGTTGTCGCACCTGCTTTCCAGCAGCGGCGACGACGCCACCGAAAAGCTGCGTCAATTACTCGATCGCCAGAAGAAATTGGAGCGTGAATTGGAGTCCCTGCGCGCCAAGGCTGCGGGCTCGATGACCGGTAATCTTGCTCAAGCGGCAAAGGACATCGACGGCGTCAAAGTCGTTGCGGCCCGCCTGGAGGGACTGGACGCGAAAGCCCTGCGCGATGGCGTTGATCAACTGAAACAGCAGCTGACTGATTGCGTGGTCGTGCTGGCGGGCGCGGTGGATGGGCGTGTTTCGCTGGTCGCCGGCGTCAACGGCAAAGCAGCCGGTCGCGTCAAGGCCGGCGACGTGGTGGCGCAGGTTGCCCATCAGATCGAGGGAAAAGGTGGCGGGCGCGCGGACATGGCACAAGGCGGCGGCATCGACAAACCACAATTGCCTGACATTTTGACCGGTACAGTGGCCTGGATCGGTCAGCAATTGGCAAGTTGATGCGCTGCGTATGGACCTGCTGTCAAGAATCTGTATAGATTGCACCCAACGCAGGGGCTCGGCTAGTATCGGTCAGATATCGGTGTCGCTGTTTGCGGTGGCGCTGTTTAAGTGTCGAATTGTTTTTCGAAGCAATTCGACGATTGGAGAGCCGGGAAGGCGGTAAGGCCTTTGACGGACGCTAACGTCAGAACTGCGTGGTGATGTGCTCAGGGGTGAGGCAACAACATGCAGACGGCCTGTGACCACAAGCATTAAATGGAGTAACAGCTATGTTGATTCTGACCCGCAGGGTCGGGGAAACCCTAATGATCGGCGACGAGGTGACCGTCACCGTTCTTGGCGTCAAAGGCAACCAGGTCCGCATTGGCATCAATGCGCCCAAAAACGTTGCCGTGCATCGCGAGGAGATTTATCAGCGCATCAAAGGTGAGAGCGAGAACGGCGGCGCGACCGGCGAGTCAGGCGGACATTGATTCCCCCTTTACCTGACGGGCAACGGCCGGTATCCTTTCCGGCTCCCGTGATAGCCATGTGACGCACGGGGACAAAACATGGAGAGATGCCCGAGAGGCCGAAGGGGCTCCCCTGCTAAGGGAGTATAGGGTCAAAAGCCTTATCGAGGGTTCGAATCCCTCTCTCTCCGCCACCCATAAAAAAGCGCCCGCAAGGGCGTTTTTTTATGGGTGGCGGAGAGAGAGGTCTGATGAGAACCATTTCGGTTCGACAAATTTGTCGGGAACAAATTTGGACAGCCGAAGGCTGGCCCCGGAGCGCGTAGCGCGGAGGGGTGAGGCCCATGGATGGGCCGAACAATCCCCCTCTCTCTACTTTCGCCACTCGCGTAAAGAGCGCCCGAAAGAGCGTTTTTTATGGGTGACGGAGAGAGGTCTGATGAGAACCTTTCGGTTCGACACAAATTTGTCGGGAACAAATTTGGACAACCGAAGGTTGGCCCTGGAGCGCGCAGCGCGGAAGGGCGAAGCCCATGGATGGGCTGAGCACAATTGTCGGGAACAAATTTGGACAACCGAAGGTTGGCCCTGGAGCGCGCAGCGCGGAAGGGCGAAGCCTATGGATGGGCTGAGCACAATTGTCGGGAACAAATTTGGACAGCCGAAGGCTGGCCCCGGAGCGCGGAAGGCGAGGCGCGCTCTGAAGGAAACAGCCCCGCTCACGCAAGCCATCAAAAAAGCACAACAACCATCACCCTTCACGCTGCGGCATGCGCCCCACATAACTGGCCCGCGGCCGAATCAGGCTTCCGCTTTCCTGCTGCTCCAGCGCGTGCGCCAACCACCCAGCCATGCGGCCGGCAGCAAACATTGCCAAAGCAACATCCGCATTCAATTCGTATGCCGAAGCAATCGCCGCCAATGCGAAATCCAGATTCGGATGCCGGCCGCATTGCGCCTTTACGGCATCCATCAAACGATCGATGGCAGCCAGCTTGGCGGGACGCGGACGCGTAGCGTTCAGCGCGTCGAGCAATGCCGTCGCGCGTGGATCGCCTTCGGGATACAGCGTATGCCCAAAGCCCGGCAGCGTTTCGCCGCGGCGAAGGCGCTCGCGAACGCGCTCGACGGGTTTGCGTTCGCGCAGCATGTCCTGGATCAGCGCATGCGCTCGAGCCGCCTGTCCGCCGTGATGAGGGCCGGATAGCGTCGCCAATCCCGCGCACACGGCGGTATGCAAACTGGCGCCGGTAGATGCGGCGACGCGCGTAGCGAACGAAGACGCGTTGAGTTCGTGATCAGCACACAACACCAAGGCGCAGCGCACCAGGTCGGATAGGCCCGCGCTTTCCTTGCGCCAGTGCGCGGCCATCACGCGGTGAATGGACTGAGTACTGGGTTGGGTTGCACACAGCAACGCCGCCGTCTCTCGTAACAGCAGCGCCGCGTCGTGGCGGCGATGCAGCGGATTTGTACTGTGCGCATGCATGGCATCGAGAGCCAGTAACGGCAGTGCAGCGATGGTTCGTTCCAGCGGCGGCACATCGGCTTGGCGAAGCAGAAGTGTGATGGACTCCGGCCAGCGGGGCGGTGAGTCGGCGGCAAAGGGATCGTGATCAGCGCAATCCCACAACAGTCGTGCCGTTTCCTCCAGCGTGGCGCCGCTTTTCGCCAAGGCGATGGCAGACTCGCCGCGGTAGTAATGCCCGCGCGGACGAATCAACGAGATGCGCGTTTCCATCACCGGCAATCCCCACGCCAGACTATGCGCGGCGCCTTGCGCCGCCCCGCGTCCAGCCTGCTTGCGCTCGATCAATTGCTCGATGTCGCTGGCGCTGTATTCCCGCGTGCGGCCATCCGGTCCGGGGCGCGAATCGATGCGGCCGCGGCTGACATAGGCGTATAGCGTCGCAAGGTTTACGCCGAGCCGCGCGGCAGCATCCTGGGCAGATAGATAGTCGGTGCGCATGGACGACATATTGATCCTATCAATCAAGATTGATCAATATATTTTGCCGTGACAGAGTGACGTCCATCGCGTTCGTCAGTGCGTCCAGGATTCCTTTCGCATCGGTCGATCGTGCATGGGCGTCTCAATGTGCCATGCCACTTCGATATACAGCAGCCCCGCAGATGCTTACTGCGCCGCGACATGGCCGCCCGGATACATCGCATACAATTTCCCGTTTCGGAGAAACGCAATGACCCAGCTCGATTCTGCCGGCAGCCGCTTTCGCGCCGCGCTTGCCGCCGAAAAGCCCCTGCAGGTGATCGGCGCCATCAACGCCAATCATGCCTTGCTCGCCAAGCGGGCGGGGTATCGCGCCATCTATCTGTCCGGCGGCGGTGTGGCGGCAGGTTCGCTGGGCATGCCGGATCTGGGCATCAATACGCTGGATGACGTGCTCACCGACGTGCGTCGGATCACCGACGTCTGCGATCTGCCGCTGATGGTGGATATCGATACCGGCTTTGGTCCCAGCGCCTTCAACATCGCGCGCACCGTGAAAAGCCTGATCAAGTTCGGCGCGGCGGCTTGCCATATCGAAGACCAGGTAGGCGCCAAGCGTTGTGGCCATCGTCCTGGCAAGGAAATCGTGCCGGCCGGTGAAATGGCCGATCGCGTGAAAGCAGCAGCGGATGCCAAGACCGATGCCAACTTCTTTCTGATTGCGCGTACCGATGCGATTGCGGTGGAAGGCGTGGATGCCGCCATCGAGCGCGCGCTGGCCTGCGTGGAAGCAGGTGCGGACGGCATCTTCGCCGAGGCCGCGTACGATCTGCCTACCTATCAGCGTTTTGTTGATGCAGTGAAAGTGCCGGTGCTCGCCAACATCACCGAATTCGGCAGCACGCCGTTGTTCAGTGTCGACGAACTGCGCAGTGCCGGCGTGGGCATCGTCCTGTATCCGTTGTCGGCATTCCGTGCCATGAACAAGGCTGCCGAAACGGTCTATCAAGCCATCCGCCGCGATGGCCACCAACGCAACGTGGTCGACATGATGCAGACGCGCGAGGAGTTGTACGACCGCATCGGCTACCACGACTTCGAGAAGAAGCTCGACGCGCTATTCGCCGGCAAGAAGTAATTTCCCGCAGCCGTTTTCCCAACGGCTGTGATCCATGTTTCGCACCCTGGAGCACTACCAATGAGCGAGCAATCCGCAACTGCCCCCAAGCCGAAGAAATCCGTTGCCCTGTCCGGCGTGGCGGCAGGCAATACCGCGCTGTGCACGGTCGGCCGCAGCGGCAATGACCTGCATTATCGCGGCTACGACATTCATGACCTGGCGGCCAAGGGCTGCTTTGAAGAAGTGGCTTATCTGCTGGTGCATGGTGTGCTGCCGAACTGGGCCGAATTGAATGCCTACAAGGCCAAATTGAAGCGCCTGCGCGGCCTGCCGGCGCCGGTGAAGAGCGCACTGGAGCTATTGCCCGCCGCCACGCACCCGATGGACGTGATGCGTACCGGATGCTCCGTGCTGGGCACCGTGCTGCCGGAAAAGGAAGACCACAATCTGACCGGCGCGCGCGACATCGCCGACCGCCTGATGGCCAGCTTCGGCTCCATGCTGCTGTACTGGTATCACTTCAGCCATAACGGCAAGCGCATCGAAACCGAAACCGAAGACGAAACGGTTGCCGCGCACTTCCTGCACCTGTTGCACGGCAAGAAGCCGAGCGAGCTGCATGCGCAGTCGCTGGATCGCTCGCTGGTGCTGTATGCCGAGCACGAGTTCAATGCATCCACCTTTACCGCGCGCGTGATCGCCGGTACCGGTTCGGACATGTATTCGGCCATTACCGGCGCGATCGGCGCGCTGCGCGGGCCGAAGCATGGCGGCGCGAATGAAGTGGCCATGGACATCATTGCCAGGTATCGCAATGCGAACGATGCAGAAACCGATATCCGTGCACGCGTGGAGCGCAAGGAAATCATCATCGGCTTCGGCCATCCGGTTTACACCGTCTCCGATCCGCGCAACGAAATCATCAAGGAAATTTCGCGCAAGCTTTGCACGGAAGGTGGCAACCCGATCTTGTTCGAAGTATCCGAGCGCATCGAAAAGCTGATGTGGGAACTGAAGAAGATGTTCCCGAATCTCGACTGGTACTCGGCCAGCGCCTACCACATGATGGGCGTTCCCACCGCCATGTTCACGCCGCTGTTCGTGATTGCGCGCACGTCCGGCTGGAGCGCGCACGTCATCGAGCAGCGCCAGGATGGCAAGATCATCCGTCCTAGCGCTAATTACACCGGGCCGGAAGACCGCACGTATACGCCGATCGAAAAGCGTTGAGTTGATTGTCGCGGCTATCAAAAAAAGGGGCGTTTTGCCCCTTTTTTTGTTGCTTGCATCGACGGGACTGTTGCATGGCCGATACACCTGGCCAGGTGGATGTCGATGCATGGCAATACGTTGTTTTGATGGCACATATTTTCGTATGAGATGCCTGTGCGAAAGCGATTGTGACGCTACTGTTGCACGCATGTAGCACCTAGCAAGCGTTGCGCCATTTTTTCGTGCCGCTTCAATGCCTGCGCAATGCATTGATTTTTATAAAGGCTCCGTAAGCTCGTGCGAATCTTCGTGCGTGGCATGCGGTTTGCCATACCTAAGCGCTGTGACAGCAAAAAAAGCAGGGGGCAATCGCATCCGTTCCGGGAGGAATATTTATGCGCAAGACTCTTCTTTTCACGGCATTGACGCTTGGCTTGGGACTTGCTCTCCCGGCCATGGCCCAGCACAACCACAACTCGTTCAACGACAACTCCAACCAGAACAACGACAACAGCACGCACTCCAATACCAACAACAGCATGCATACCAAGACCGTCACCACCAGCGGTGACGACCGCGACAACAGTGGCGATGTCAACAGCGATGGCATGGGCACCTCCGCAGCCAACAACGGTGGCACTGCTTATTCATCGGTCAACGACGCTTTCAATAAGAGCATCGCTGTGGCCAATACCACCTTGAACGGCGCGGTTTCCGACGTCTCGGTATGGGGCATCGGCAATGTAGCGACCGATAAGGGCAGCGCGAACGGTGGAAGTGGCGGTAAAGGCGGAAGCGGCTGGGGTGGCAATAGCTACAGTGGCAAGGGTGGCAGCGGTGGATCCGGCGGCGATTCCTACGCGCATAGCGGCCACGCGGGCGGGTCAGGCTCCAGCAGTGGTGATGCATTGGGCGTCAGTGCTGCCGTGGGCGCAGGTGCGCACAGCGATGGCGGCGATGCCAGCGACAACGGCAGTCGCAGGGGCGGCGATGCGTCGGGGGGCAGCGGCACTTCGACGGGCGGTTCGAATACGGCCGGTGCAGCAACGGGCACGAGCGGCAGCAGCTCATCGACCGGCGGCACCAGCGGCATGGTGGCGAGCGCTGGCGGTAACGGTGCAGGCGGCGGTGACGGTGGCTCCAGCATGGGCGGCGCAGGCAGCGGCGCGTCGGGTGGCAATGGCGGCAATGGTGGCAGTACGGCGGCAGATGCCGGCACCTTCGACATGGCCAATAGCATGACCAGTACCGCCGCAGCAGCAGCAGGCATCACGACCATTGCGCAGAACAGCGGTGCAGCAGCGCTGATCCAGCAGGGCGTGACGGTGCAGGCCAATCTGGCCGTAGGCGGCCATTGAGGTACGACTGACCGGCATGGCGGGGCAGGTAACGCTCCGCCATGTCGTTTATGCCTGCGGGAACGTGGTCGTAGGCGATGCGCCAAACACCAACGGAGTAAGTGCCATGGCTCGTGTAACACCCGTAATAGGGCTGGCGCTGTTGTGCACGACGGGAGGAGCGTTTGCGGCTGATCCGCCGGCCAATGTGCCGGGCGCCCGGCATGTTTCCAGCGCACCAGCGCTGGTGGATGGTTTCGGTCAAGCGGTCACTGCCAGCACGTTGCAGCATTACAGCGGCGGCAGTCTGGTGCAGAACAATCAAACCATCACCGGCGCGGTAACCGGCAATACCGCTTCAGATTTGACCACCGGCGCCAATTCGATCAGCGGCAATTCGCTGGATGGCGCCTCCGGCCTGCCGTCGGTGGTGCAAAACACCGGCAACAACGTGCTGATCCAGACCGGCGTGATCGTCAATGTGCAGTTGAAACCATGAAGCGCATGCTGCCAGCGTCCGTCATGTTCGTTGCGCTCGCTGCAGCGCCCGTGCTGCATGCAGGCAACATGGCACTCAACGACAACGCCGGGCAGACCTATCGGCTGCACATCACCACGCTGAAGGAAGCGAAGTATCGCAACACGATTCATCAGAGATACGACTTCAGTTGCGGCTCGGCTGCCGTGGCAACGTTGTTGACCTACCAATACAACTATCCGGTCAACGAGCAGATCGTATTCGAGCAGATGTATGTGCACGGCGACCGCAGGAAGATCAACAAGGAAGGCTTCTCGCTGCTGGATATCAAGCTTTACCTGGAAAGCATCGGTTTCCAAGCCGATGGCTTCCACGCCAGCTTGCAGCAATTGCAACAAGCCAACCTGCCAGCGATCGTGCTGATCGAAGAACGGGGCTATCACCATTTCGTGGTGATCAAGGGCGTGCGCTATGGGCGTGTACTGGTCGGCGATCCCGCCCGCGGTACGCGCGCGATTCCTGAGGATCGTTTCGACCAGCTGTGGAAAAACGGGTTGGTATTCGTCATCCACAACCGGCGCGACCTGGCGCACTTCAACGCTGATAGTGACTGGCGCCATGCGCCGCTCGCCCCGTTAGGGCTAGGTGTCGACCGGCGCGGGCTGGACACGATCACCATGCCCAAATACGGACCTGGCGACATATGAGGTGACCTTATGAAACGTTCCGGTCTCTCGTTGCGCGTGATGAGCTTGCTGGTTTTGGCAGGAAGCGCCGGTGTGGTGCATGCCCAGGCTCGCGCGCCGGCAGTTGGCTTCGGCCTGCCGATTTCGACGCAAAGCCTTGCCGCCATCCGCGGTGGCTTCGATCTGGGCGATGGCCTGGAGGTATCGTTCGGCATCCAGCGAGCGGTATACGTCGACGGCAATCTCGTCACCTATCTCAACGTGTCGATTCCTGACATCGCGCATATCACCGCACAACAGGCGACATCACTGGCCGAAGCCCTCGGCACGATCGACGTGCAGGTCGGTTCTGGCAATACGTTCACGCCCTCCATGACGACTCAGGCGGGCACGGCTTCCGTCGCGCAAACGGTGACGCAGACCGTCACGCAAGCGCTGGCACCAGGTGCAGCGAGCAGTGCCGTGGGCAACGTCGGCTCGGCCAGCGCCGGTAGTGCGTCGTCAACGCAAACCAGTGGGGCGGGTGCGTTGCAGAACACGCCAATGGTCACCAGCACCATCATTCCAGCTTCCACCACGCAAGCCAGTGCGGCGACGGTGATCCAGAACACGGTGAACAATCAGCTTATTCGCAGCCTTACTACGTTGAACGTGGCGGTGAATGCGCTTGACGCGATGCGTAACCAGGGGCTGCAGCAGAGCATGCAAACCGCACAACAGTTGCAGGCGTTGTCGCATTGATGCGAGCGGATGCAGATCCGCCGGGGGAACAACATGAAGAACAGGACGGATCGGAAAACCAGGCATGTCCTCAAGCCATGGCTTTATGCCGGCGGCTGCGCCAGCCTGATGGCTTTCAGCGGAGCGGTGGTATCGCAGGATGCATCGAATGCGGCGGCCAGTGCGGACGACACCTCCTCTCCAGCCATTCGCCAGCGGCTTGCGGAACAGGACGCCCGCATCCAGGCCATGCACGCGCAGATCGACGCGCTGCAACGCCAGCTTGCGCAGCAAGAAGCCGATTACCGGTCCTTGCGCCATGCCGTTGGTATGGACGTGCTGTCACGCCAACGTGGCGGCAATATCGCTGCCGGTGGATCGGGTGCCGCGGCATTGCCGATGCCATCGCCGGATGCAGCCGTTGATGTGCAGGCGGCGCAACAAGGCGCGCCCGCCGCACCCGTCGGCCAGGCCCCGGCAGAAAACTCGCGCCCGCCGGAAGTCGCGCCGATCTTCCAGCAACCGGGCGTGCTGACGCCGCGCGGCAAGATCGTGGTGGAGCCGACGTATCAGTTCGGTTATTCCACTGCCGATCGCGTGGCATTGGTTGGGTACACCATCATTCCCGCCATCCTGATTGGCCTGATCGATGTGCGCCAGGTACGCAGCACGACGCAGACGGCGATTCTCACGGGGCGCTATGGCATTACCAATCGCATGGAACTGGAAGTGCGTATTCCTTATGTGGATACGCATACCGATACGGTGAGCCGCGAAGTGCTGACCGGTTCGGCCGAGAACAACGTGTTCGGTTCCAGCGGCAAAGGGCTTGGCGATATCGAGGCAACGTTGCGCTACCAAATCAACAATGGTGGCGCGGACAAGGCGTATTACATCGGCTGGTTCCGCTTCAAGTCGCGCACCGGCAAGGATCCCTTCGAAGTGGTGACCGATTGCGTAACGCGTTGCGTGCAGAATCTCACCGGCACCGGCTTGCCGGTGCAGCAGCCGACCGGCACGGGTTTCTACACGTTGCAACCAGGCCTGACCTGGCTGCTGCCATCCGATCCGGTGGTGTTCTTCGGCAACTTCAGTTACCTGTACAACCTCGAGCGGCATAACGTCTCCGAGAACATCCTGCTGGGAGGCAAGCAATTTCTCGGTAACGTGAAAATGGGCAACGAGGGGGATGTCAGCGTTGGCATGGGTATGGCGCTGAACGACAGGGCATCGCTCAGCATCGGCTACGACCAGACCTTTATCGGCAGAACCACTGAATCCGGCCAAAAACTGCCTGGCTCGACCAAGGTGTGGCTGGGCCAGCTGCTGATTGGCGGTTCGTACCGCTACAACGACAAGCAAACCTTGAATGTCACGCTGGGCGTCGGCGTGACACGCGATACGCCGGATGCAACGGTGATCGTCCGCGTGCCGATGATGTTTTGATCATCGCTGCCTGCTACGGAACGCGCACGCCGCAGTTTCGCGTGCGCAAAAAAATGCCGCGCCTTGCACGGTGTTTGCACACTGGCGGTATCTAGTATCGATCACTCCTGATGTCATGCGAATGCTGCCGCGTTCTGGGCATGTTCGCTCGTGGGAAGGAGTGTCATCGTGCGTTGTACCGCCCCAACTCGTGTTTCGCATTGCTGCCTTGCCATGGCACTTGCCGCAGCGACCGGCGTGGCGTTTGCTGACAACAGCAATCCGGACATCTCGCCGGCGCTCGATCGCTTCAGTCTCTGGCTCGGCGCTTACGAGCCAGACACCAATACCACCGTAAGTGCCGGGTTGAACGATCCTGCGGTGAAGGGAAAGCTCGATTTGCAGCATGATCTGGGCTTTCCTTCGCACCAGACGGTGCCGCGGGCGCGCCTGGATTTTCTGCTGGGTGAAAGCCAGGGTTTTTCGTTCGACTATTACCGGATCGACCAAAGCCGAACCCGGACGCTCGACAAGGCGGTCGGCTTTGACGGCAATATCTTTGGCGCGATGGCGTCGGTGACAGGCCGGGTGAACTTCGATTTCGGCAGCGCCGCCTACAAGTGGTGGTTCGGACATGGCAGCGATGTGTTCGGCATTGGCGTCGGCGCCGCGTATTACCGCGTGCATGCGGGCATCAGCGGGCAGGCAACCGTGTATGGACCGTTTATCGGGCAGGCGAGCGCCTATGCCTCCACGGCCACCACGCAGAGCGCCTGGGCGCCGGAGCTGCAGCTGGGATGGCGACATGCGTTCAGCAACAATCTGCGCATGTATATCAATGCCTCGGGCGTAAAGAAGAACGGCAATCACCTGGGCGGGCACATCTACGATGCTGCACTTGGCCTGGAGTGGTTTCCGTGGCGGAACCTTGGCTTTGGTGCGGAGTACGACTACACGCGTATCCATATCCATCAAGGACATCGCACCTACAACGACGATATCGCCATGCGAATGGATGGTCCGTCGGTGTACTTGCGGGTGCGGTTTTGAACGGCGTCATGCCCTCTCCGCGATGGGGAGAGGGCATGTGTGCGCAAAAGTGATCAAACGCCCTCGGCCTTCATCGCCGCCTGCACGCCGGCATCGGTCTCCATCCGCGCGAAGAACGCATCGAGGTGCGCGAGCCCGCCGAGAGCCACCTGCATGCGCTTGGCCCAGCGCAGCACGACGAACAGGTATGCATCGGCCACCGAGCGATGTCCGGTCAGCCACTCGCGGTCGGCCAGCTGCGCATTCAGCCGTTCGAAATGCGTACGCAGATGCTGGCGTGCCATATCTTGCACCGCGGCGTGCTGGGACTCGTCGGCGATAAAGCGTTGCGGACGGAACAACGGCTTGAAGGCGCCATGCACATCGACATTGAGATAGCACAGCCAGCGATTCACTTCCGCGCGCTCGCGCGGCGAACCCTGGCCGTCGAGCTTTGCTTCCGGAGAAAGGTCCATCAGGTAATTGAGGATGGCGACGTTCTCGGTGAGCACCCAATCCTCTTCCATGGCGAGAGCCGGCACCTGTCCGGAGGGATTGATCTTCAGATAGTCCGGCGAGCGCAGCGCCTCGCGCGCAACCTCTTGCGTCTCGTAGGGCTTGCCGATCCATTCGAGCACGATGTGATCGGCCATCGAACAGGCGCCGGGGATGTAGTACAGCTTCATGACAACTCCATGCTGGCGAGATAGCCGCGCAGTGTGGCGCGCCGGGCATCAGGCCTCAAGCCGTCGCCGCCGATTGATCACGTATCCGCCACCGCACACGATGACGGCCAGGCCGATTTCCAGCGCGTGCTTCATCCAGCCATGTGCATCGAACCACGCACGCCATAGCGTTTCGTGACTGATCATGCGGCCTCCCGTCCAGGCGATGGCCGCGGCGCCGGCGTAGATGAGGATGGGAAGACGCTCGATCAGCTTGATGATCAGCGTCGAACCCCATACCACCAACGGAATGCTGATCAACAGGCCGATCACCACCAGGCCCATGTGTCCTTTCGCGGCGCCGGCAATGGCCAGCACGTTGTCCACGCCCATCAGCACGTCGGCCACGATGATGGTGCGCAGCGCCGACCAGAAACTCGCTGCGGCGGCAACGGAGCCGTGTTCGTCCTGCGCGGGTTTGAGCAGCTTCCACGCGATCGGCAGCAACAGCAGCCCGCCGGCCAGCATCAGTCCGGGCAGTTCAAGCAGGTAGACGACGATCACCGTCAGCGCAATGCGCACGGCAATCGCGCCCAGGGTGCCCCAAATCACCGCACGTTTTTGCAAGGCGTGAGGAAGGTTGCGCGCGGCGAGCGCGATCACGATCGCGTTGTCGCCGGCCAGGACCAGATCCAGCAGGATGATGGTGAGCAGATCAGAAAGCAGATGGGTGGGGAGCGTCATGCCGGGTTCCTGGGCGTGCGGGACTCAAGCGGCGACGACGGGACGCACGCCAGCCCCGTCATCACCGCAAAAGTCTCGTTCCCGGCCTTCAGGCCGCCGCGGCGCCCGGAGCGATGCTTCGCTCGTGATGACGATCGCCGCGCGGATGCGGCTGGCCGCATCCGGAACTACTCCCCTTTGGGGTGGTTCGCGGGATTCTGAGTGGCGGAGCAGGGTGGGTCAAGCGCATGCAGCGCTTGCAGCATGTCTCAACTTGGTGTTCCCCGTTACAATTTCGCTTTTCCCTTACCGCGAGATCCCCATGAGCGCGCACGACATCCGTTCTGCCAAGCGTCCCGATCCCGATCAACCGATGGTCGACATTGCCAACTACGTCGCCGACTACCGGATCGATTCCACCGAGGCGTATGACACCGCGCGCTACATGCTGCTCGATTCGCTGGCCACCGCGATGATGGCGATGAAGTTTCCCGAATGCGTGAAGCATCTCGGACCGGTGGTGCCGGGTGCGACGTTGCCAGGCGGTGCGCGCGTGCCGGGCACCAGCCATGAGCTTGATCCGGTGCAGGCGGCGTTCGCCATCGGCACGCAGATCCGCTGGCTGGATTTCAACGATACGTGGCTGGCCGCCGAGTGGGGCCATCCGTCCGACAATCTGGGCGCGATCCTGGCCGTGGCCGATTACCTGAGCCGCAAGGCCGAGCGCGAAGGCGGCACGGCGCTGACCGTACGCGACGTGCTGGCCTATGCGATCAAGGCGCACGAAATCCAGGGTTGCTATGCGCTACTCAACAGCTACAACCGCGTCGGCCAGGATCATGTGATCCTGGTGCGTCTGGCTTCCACCGCGGTCGCTACCGCGATGCTGGGCGGCAGCAAGGAGCAGATCACCACCGCCGTATCGCACAGCTGGATCGACAACGGCGCGCTGCGCACGTATCGCCACGCGCCCAATACCGGGCCGCGCAAGAGCTGGGCAGCCGGCGACGCCTGCCGCCGCGCCGTTACCCACGCCATCAATGCGGTCTACCGCGGCGTGGTGGGTTATCCCTCCGCGCTCACGGCCAAGACCTGGGGTTATTACGACGTGGCGTTCAAGGGCAAGCCGTTCGAGTTCGAGCGCCCGTTCGGCAGCTACGTGATGGAGAACGTGCTGTTCAAAATCAGCTTCCCGGCCGAGTTCCACGCGCAGACCGCGGTGGAGTGCGCCATGAAGCTGCACGCGCAGGTCGCCGGCAAGCTCGACCGGATCGAGAAGGTGGTGATCGAAACGCAGGAAGCCGGCTGCCGCATCATCGACAAGACCGGCCCGTTGGCCAATTACGCCGATCGCGATCACTGCATCCAGTACATGGTGGCCCTGCCGCTGATCTTCGGCCGCCTCACCGCGGATGACTACAACGACGACGTCGCTGCCGATCCGCGCATCGATGCGCTGCGCGAGAAAATGTCGGTCACCGAGAACCCGCAGTTCACCAAGGACTACTTCGATCCCGAGAAGCGTTACATCGGCAATGCCGTGCAGGTGTTCTTCAAGGACGGCAGCAGCACCGAGAAGGTGTCCATCGACTACCCGATCGGCCATCGCAAGCGCCGCGCCGAGGGCATCCCGGTACTGCTGAAGAAGTTCGAGGCGGCCATGCGCGGCCACCTGCCGTCGCACAAGGTGAAGGCCATCCTGGACGCAACGGCCGATCCGGCCACGCTGGATGCCATGCCGATCCAGGATTTCCTCGGTCTCTTCACGCTGTGATGACATGAAGAGCAGAAAATCTTAAGCCATGGGTTCAAGACCCGGTTCGACCCAGGGGCCGAGCCGGGTTGGCGTCGTCGCGGGGGCAGGCAGACTGTGGGCTGACAGGCAGTTAGCGATCATTTTGCATGTCGTTTAAAACTTGTTAAACTCGCCCGCGCCGGGCGTTGGCCATCGTACGAGTCCTGTGCCGCAATGGTGGCGCGTCTACAGCGATTTGGCTTGGCGGGATGAATGCCCTACACATTAAGAAATGAGGAGAACACCTGATGAAACGTAAGGGCCTGTATTTTCTGATCGCGCTTGCGCTGGGTGGCGTCGCCGCCGTTCATGCGCAGGACAACACGGCTGCGGGCAGCAGCACGGCCAGCAGCAATGCGCCGGCGTGGCCGAATGGCTTTGATGATCGCTGGTACGTTGCCCCGACGGTGGGCGGCTACTACAACGACACCGATCGCAATACGCGCAGCCGCCAGATCTACTACGGGCTGTCGGTAGGCAAATTCATCAGCCCGAACGTTGCCGTCGAGCTGTTCATCGATCGCACCAAGCGCAAGGGCGACTCGAACGTGTTTGGCCAGGGCAACACCTGGTCGAGCAACAACTACGGCGTGTCGGCACGTTATTTCTTCGGCGATGCCAACGCGTGGCGTCCGTACCTGCTGGGCGGCGTGATGGGCAGCTACCACCACAATCCGCTGAACCGTGATTGGGCGCCCGCCGCCGAAGCAGGCGTAGGCGTGTCCAAGTCGATCACCGACAGCGCGGATTTCCGCGTGGAAGCGGGCTACCGGTATGACTGGGACGACAAGACCCAGCCGGCGAAGAACGGCTATGGCGACTGGTTCCTGGGCTTCAGCATCGTGGCCAAGATCGGCTCCGTGCCGGCCCCGGCTGCCCCGCCCGCGCCGCCCCCGCCGCCGCAGCCGGACTGCTCCAAGCAGTTCCGCAATGGCGTGAACCTGTGCG
>NZ_DAIOEU010000037.1:0-12399 GCF_036746095.1 Dyella sp. | reverse complement strand
AATCGAACCGTTGCAGGCAGTATGGAAAAGCCCGGCACTCGCCGGGCTTTTTCTTTGTGCGCCCGGCAGGGCGCACTGCTAGGAGGTGAAAGACCTCTACTCGCCCGACAAGGGGGAAGAGTTAGCCGGAGGCAGGGGCGTTGCAGGTGACTGGACGTCTGGAGGAAGCCTGAGGCAAAGCGCTGGCCTGACGAACAGGAAGCGGATACGAGGCGACATGGTGGGGTAAGGCAGCAAAGAAGGCTAAAGCCCGATACTTGTACGGAAGACCATGGCGTAGATCCGACAGGCATAAGCGTGAAAGCAGATGCGTCATACCCGGGGAGGTCTCGCTTTGTGCCTGAAAGGGTGACGTGGAAAAAAACCACGGAGCGAGAAGTCAGCCGAGGCCATCGTAGGTGCAGTCAGACCGAAGGGCTGAACATGAAAGACCGCAATTAGGACGGTTGAAACTCGATGATCGTCGACGAAGCAGAAGCTCGCGCTAGCGAGGCCGTGGACTTGAGAGCGGGGCGGAACGCCGAAGGAGCCGTGGTCGAGCGTAACAACGTAAGGGCGGCGTACCAGAAAGTCGTACGCAACGATGGCGGACCGGGGTATCTGGGGTACACCATGACAGCGATCGCAGGCATACGCCTGCGCTTTGCCAGAGAAAGTCAGGTGCGACTCCAGCGGCGCGTACGCGAACTGCTACGCCAGGGGACAGGGCGAAGTCTGAAGCACACCATCGAAGTGCTCAATCCAGTGTTGCGAGGCTGGGCCAGCTACTTCCGGCTTAGCGAAAGTCGTAGGCCCTGGGAAGAACTCGATGGCTGGATAAGGCGTCGGCTGCGCGGCCTGATCTGGCAGCAGGCCAAGACCCGGCAACGGCGGACGGAGATGTTACGCAGAAGAGGGTTATCGGTGGTGCGTGCCTGGCACTCGGCCCGAAACGGACATGGTTCGTGGTGGAATGCGGGAGCCAGCCACATGAATGAAGCATTCCCAAAGGCCTTCTTCGACAAAGCAGGTTTGCTCAGCTTGACCGACACCGTGCACTATCTCCAGCGTCTGGCATGAACCGCCGTATGCGGAACCGCACGTACGGTGGTGTGGAAGGGGGGCCGGGACACCGGCTCCCTATCCGATTATCGTCGACACCATGACCCGTTCCCGCTCCCGTCCCGCGTCAGCATCGGCAAACCCCCGCCACGGCATCGCGCGCGTGCTCAGCAAGCTCGGCGTGTGCTCGCGCAGTCAGGCGGAAAAAGCCGTGCGCGAGGGCAGGGTGACCGTGGATGGCCGCATCGTGCGCGACCCGGAACGCGCCACCGATCCGGAACGCGAACGGGTCTGTCTGGATGGCGAAACGGTGGCCGCCGCCAAGCGCATCTATATCGCGCTCAACAAACCGCGCGGCGTTGTCGTGAGTGCTGCCGACGAGCGCGGTCGCGATACCGTGTATGAGTTGCTGGCGGGCGCAGGCCTGCCGTGGCTGGGGCCGGTCGGCCGTCTCGACAAGGCAAGCGAGGGCCTGCTGCTGCTCAGCAACGACAGCGTGTGGGCAGCAAGGCTGACCGATCCGCGCCACCACGTCGATAAGACGTATCACGTGCAGATCGACACGCTTCCCGACTCGCTTCTGCTTGATCGCATGTTGCACGGCGTCGACGACAACGGCGAGCGACTGGCCGCCAAGCGCGTTGCGCTGTTGCGCGAGGGTGAAAAGAACGCCTGGCTGGACGTCGTGCTCGACGAAGGACGCAACCGGCATATCCGGCGCCTGCTTGCCGCCCAGGACATCGGCGTGCTGCGACTGATTCGCGTAGCTATCGGCAACTTGGTGTTGGGTGATCTTGCCAAAGGGCAGTGGCGGCATCTGACCGCCAGCGAAGTGGCCAGCCTTTCCGGCTCATCGGCCCATGCTCAAGACACGTCTAAAACTGCGCGCGCTCCCGCACCGCCTGCAAAGTCCGTTCGATTGCAGCGTGATGGTGGTGCGGATTCAAGACGGCGTAGATAGTGTTGCGGCAACGCGCTTGCGGTTTGCGCAAAGCCACCGCCTCGCCGCGTGCTTCATGCTCCGCCATACAGGATGCCGGCACGATGGATATGCCGCGGCCTGCTGCCACCCAATCGAGCACTTCTTCCAGCTCTTCGAAGTGAGCGACGGTGTTGAGGTTCGTCATGTTCATGCCAAGCACTTGGGTAAACCAGGTCGCGAATACATAGTCACTTTCGTCATAGCTCACATAGCCGGCGTTGCGCAGTGACGGCGCATCAAGCGCAAGCGTTGAAGCGACATGCGGCGAAGCAATCAGCACGATCTCTTCTGCGTCGACAGGCGTGTGGCTGAGCCGCGCGTGCGTATCCATGCGATGCACAAAACCGAGATCACACGCGCCTGATTCCACGTGGCGAACCACATCTTCCGCCGTGGGATAACGCATGCGAATCGGAATGTCGGCCAATGGGCCATCACGGAACAGCGGCAGCAATTGATAGCGTCCAAAGCCACTGACCGTCGAAATGCGCAAGGGTACAACGGGTGACGCAGCACGGATTTCCTCATGCAACTTTTCCCAGTCGCGCCCCATCTCCTGGCAAAACGCCAGCAAGCGCTCGCCCGCCGCATTGGGTACCAATCGCCCGCCGCCGCGCTGGAGCACCGGCATGCCCAGTGCTTCCTCCAGCTTGCGCAATTGGTAGCTCACGGCCTGTTCAGTGCGGTGCAAAAGGCCGGCCGCGGCACGCAGGCTGCCGGCTTCGCAGACCACCCGGAAGGTATGCAGGTAACGCATTTCCACATTCATGGTCGTGTTCGCGCAGCTGCCGTGAAAAATTTTTTGAGGGTCAGGTCAAAAAGATTCGCATGGTTCTGCAAGCAGGGGCAAGCCTAGTATGACGCAGCTTTTGACTCCACCCACGAGGATTCCATGACTTGTCGCGCACTGTTCGCCGCCCTGGCGCTGCTGCTGATCTCGCCCGTCAAAGCTCAGCAAGGGCCTGCCGCACACTTCTTCGTCTATCAGATAAACACCGGCGCACAAACCAAGTTCGAGGAAGCTTACCGCCATCATCTGGATTGGCATCGCAACCATCACGATCCGCTGGTCTGGTATGGCTGGATGGTCGCGGACGGCAAGCGCGATGGCTACTTTATCGATGCGAATGTCGGCGAACCCTTCGCCGCATTCGATCATCGCGTTGACGTTGAGCAAGATGGCGCGGATTTCAGGGCCAACGTGACGCCTTACGTCACGCCCCAGGCACAACTTGCCTATGAGCTGTTGCCCCAGTTGAGTTACGGCACGCCACTGGAAAGCCGCAAGCCTAGCGATACGGTGCAAGTTACCTATTTCGACCTACATCCGGGCACGGAAGCGCGCTTTGAACATGCGCTGCAGGTGGCGCGCCGCGTGCTTGCGTCGATGCCTGCCGCGCCGCCGCATACCTGGTATCGCCTGGTGACGGGCGGCGACAAGCCGCAATACATGTTGTTGGTGGCGCGTGCGAACTGGGCAAGCTACGACACGTTCCGTGAAGACCTGGCCGATCTTCTGGCAAATGACCAGGGCGCTTTACGTGACTTCACGGACGCGGTGCGCTTGAGTACGACGGAAAGTTGGCAATATCGCGCTGACTTGAGCAACCTGCCGCAACATTGATGCTGATTAGTTGCGCCACGCATACATGCATGAGCATTGCCGGCGCGCCCATCTCACACAGGCGCGCCTTCTTTGGTGTATCCGATCGTCCGGCCTGCTGTGACGAATTCAGCCGATCACACCCAGGGAACGCCCCACCTTGGTAAACGCCGCAATCGCCCGATCCAGATGCTCGCGCGTATGCGCCGCACTCATCTGCGTGCGGATGCGGGCCTGGCCTTGCGGCACCACCGGATAGAAGAAGCCAGTCACATAGATGCCTTCATCCAGCAGTGAGGAAGCCATCGCCTGTGCCTTCTTGGCGTCGTAGACCATCACCGGCACGATCGGGTGCACGCCAGGCTTGATGTCAAAGCCGGCCTTCGTCATCCGCTCGCGGAAGTAGCGCGTGTTCTCCTGCACGCGTTCGCGCAGGTCACCCGCCGAGCCCAACATGTCGAACACCTTGATCGCGGCGGCGACCACATGCGGCGGCAGCGAGTTGGAGAACAGATAGGGACGTGAGCGCTGGCGCAGCATCTCGATGATTTCGCCATGCCCCGTAGTGAAACCGCCCAGCGCGCCACCGAGCGCTTTGCCCAGTGTGCCGGTAAAAATGTCGATCCTGTCCAGCACGCCATGCACTTCGGCCGAGCCGCGGCCGTGAGGCCCAAGAAAGCCCGTGCAGTGACATTCGTCGATGTGCACCAGCGCGTTGTACTTCGCGGCCAGCGCCGTGATCTGGTCCAGCGGCGCGATAAAGCCATCCATGGAAAACGCGCCGTCGCTGGTGATCAGCTTGGTGCGCGCCCCGGCCGCATCGGCCGCCTGCAGCTGCTTTTCCAGATCGGCCATGTCGCAGTTGGCGTAGCGGAAACGCTTGGCCTTGCACAGGCGGATGCCGTCGATGATGGAGGCGTGATTGAGCGCATCGGAAATAATGGCGTCTTCTTCACCCAGCAGCGGCTCGTACAGGCCGCCGTTCGCATCGAAGCAGGCGGCATAGAGAATCGTGTCCTCGGTGCCGAAGAAATCGGCGATTTTTTTTTCCAGCTGTTTGTGCAGATCCTGCGTGCCGCAGATAAAGCGCACCGACGCCATGCCGAAACCGTGGGTGTCCAGCGCCTCCTTGGCTGCTTGGATCACATCAGGATGGTCGGCCAGCCCCAGGTAGTTGTTGGCGCAGAAATTCAGCACCTTGCGGCCGCCTTCCAGCTCGATCTCGGCGGACTGCGGCGAGGTGATCACGCGCTCGGCCTTGAACAGGCCTTGTTCGCGAATGGATTGGAGTTCCTGGGTGTAGCGGGTCTGGCCGGGGTAGTTCATGGTCGGGGAATCGGGGTAGTGGGAAAGCGGCTATTGTGATCCGAGCCGGTGTTTGGGGGAACAGGTGCTGCAGCCTTCGGTGATATCTGCGGACGCGGGAGAGATGGCGGCTTGGTAGGTTGCGTCATTGATTTGCATTGCCGACATGAGAGACCTTGGCCAAATCGCCGTGCTCGGCGTAAGCGATGACACGGTTGCGCCCAATATGCTTGGCCCGGTACAACGCCGCATCGGCGTCTCGGCACAGCCGCTGCAACTCATAGCCGGAGGTCAACGTGGAAGCGAGACCTATGCTGGCGGAGAACGCTATCGAGTGCCCGTCTACGTTGACCGGCGTCGCTTCAATCGTCGTGCGAATGCAATCGGCAATGGCCGCGCCTTGCATGGGCGAGCACTCCATCAGCAGAATGCCAAACTCTTCGCCCCCAAGCCGGCCAAACAGGTCATGGGTGCGTAACGGCTGTTTGCAGATGGCAACGGTGTGCTTCAACACGATGTCGCCGAGGGCGTGACCATGCGTATCGTTGATCTGCTTGAAGTAGTCCAGGTCGATGAAGATCAGGCAGGCGGCGCCCTGCTTGCGTATCAATAGGCGCAAGGCGCGCTGCGCTTCGCTGATGAAGTGCTGGTGGTTGAAGATGCCGGTAAGGCCGTCGAGACGGGCTTGTTGTTGAAAGTGAAGCTGGGAGCGCTTGGTGCGGAATAGCCAAAAGATCACCGACGCCAGCACCATCAACAGCAACAGAATATAGAGCCGGCCGGTCTCGATTGCCTTGGCGGCTAGCGTCTGCTGCAACCGCAGGATGTTGTTCTGCTTGCTCAGCTTTTCCGTTTCAAGTCTTTGCGCGAGCATGTGTTGCTGTGCTACGTCGTAGGCCAGCGTTCTGGCATTGACGTCATTGAGATGGCCAATGTTTTGGGCGGCATAGCGCTCGTAATAATTTAGCGCTGCGATGGCGTTGCCATGCTTTTTTGCAATGAGATAAAGAATTTCGTCAGCGTCTCCCAACGCCTCGTTGATACGATCAGGAGAAGCGACAGCCAGGGCGCTGAGCGCAGCCGAGCGTGCTTGGTCATCCTGCCCGAGTTTCCAATACCCTTGAGCAAGCTTCAGTCCAAGGTTCAGCCTATTGTAGTAATTGGGGTTTGAGCGGATGCCTGGGGCAATACGTTGAAGCAATGTTATGGCTTTATCCGGCTGCCCCTCATCCAAGAAAAGGCTGGCCTTTGTGAGCCACAACGAATCAACAATGACCGGCTCGCCTGCGTTCTGGCAGGTCTCGATTCCTTGTTGTAGCTCCGGTGTCGTGGAGGCTAGCTTGTGACTCTCGTGAAGCACCTGTATGAGCAGTGCTCGCGGTTTACACGATGTTTCTCCCGCAGGAAGTGTTTGCATCATGTCGCGCGCATAGTTAGCTGCCAGGTCGTATTGCCCCGCTGATTTGAGCAACTGAGAGAGATAAAACAAGACCAGGAAGCGCGTCAGCTTATCCTGCGTCTTCGGCAGATCGGCTACCAGCCGATTGGCGAGTTCAAATGCCTCTGTATAGCGTTTGCTGCTACCCATGACGTTCATGAGAATGGCAGAGGCTTTGGCTATCAAGATTGAATCGCTGGAATGATCGATAATATCTCGCAGCATGGTCTCCGCATTGGCGTAGTCACCCTCAAAGGAAGCCTGGTACGCATCCAGGTAGCGCAACTGCCAGCGCTCATGCGACGACATGCGAGGAATTTGCTGGTGCAGTATCTCCAGGAGGTGCTGAAATCGTGGGTGATTGGATGTGCGAAGGCTTTCAGTTTGGACAAGCAGCGCCTCGATAGGGACCGCTGGTGTAGCCGCGCGTAGGGGCTGCATGAAAGCGCAAAAAGCCACGGCCACAAAAAGGGGCCATGGCCTGAAGCAGCGTCTCCGCTTCGACATGCAGCCTATCGATCGTGTGGTGGTTGGTCTTGATCGGGGGAAGATGGCGGAGTTGGAGCATGCTTGTCGTGGTCATGATCCGGTTCTTCCGTATGTGAGGGGCCATCCATATCCATCACTCTCATGGGCTTGTTGCCGAGTTCGGCAAACAACCAAGAGCGATCTCCGGACATCACTGCTGTTTTTAAAGCGTTCGTGGCGTCCGTCAGTTCCAAGGTTTCCACAAGTTTCTCGGCCGGAGCGCGACGGAGCGTGGCGCTCTTACCGATGGTTTCCAGCCATTCAATCGTATCTGCCATGTGCTTCCCCTTTCGTCAAGTTGACTGCTTTGATGCGTGGATGGAGCATTTTGCGAATTCATTCGAAGCCGATTTCCTTATCCAGCTCCGCCAGCCGTTCGCGCATGGGAAGGTTCGGCTTCAATGGTGTGGCTGGAGCCAGTACCACGGTCTCCTGGGGGGCGAGTGTGGTAACGGGCAAATCGCGCAATTTGATGCGTCGGACCGTGGGCTGCTCGATCGGCAGCGTCGCGCCGTGGTAAATGATCACCTCGTGATCGAGCGGGTAATCGTGGCTGAGTCTCTCCACCAGCAATTGCCGATAGGCCGGACCGGTTTCGAGCCGCGCCAGAGACCAGTCACCGACCACCGAGGCCTGCCATAGCACGACGTAGCTAGCAGGGTTGATTCGATGCTCGTAGAACAACAACTGGCTTGCTTCGAAGTGCTGACAGCCGAAACGGCCGGGATCGATGCCTAAATCGGCATAGAGGCAATCCTCGGCGGAGATGCCCGGCTCCATGTACGCTTGAAAACCTTCCGCACGGGCAACCTCGATGGCCTTGTGCGGTGACCAGGCGAAGATTCCGGGATGACCGTAGAACACTGCGCAGACATGCTTGCCTGCGCGTACTTCAGTCATGAACAGGTCCGCCCATTCCCGATAGGTTTTCATCCGTGACTTGCCCGCCCCGTAATAAGGCTGAAGGCTGCGCACATCCTTGTTCATGCGTTGCAGCCACATCTCCACGATATGGTCGGAAAGCGCTGCGAACACCACGTCGGCTTGTTCGATATGGTCGCGCGCCAAGGGTGTGAGGTGTGAGCCCAGGGTGATGCCCAAGCCGACGCAGGCCAGGCTGCCGCGCGGGAGGTCGTTCGAAGAGGAAACAGGGGCAGCATGCATGGCGGGGCCTTCCTTAGTAGAGATGGCCGGGCCAGGTGCGCCCGGAGACGGGACAACAGCACAGCTAATGCAAGGGGCGTGCCTTTGCTTGCGGCAAACGTTTACGAGCGGCTGATGCCGCAAATCTGTGCGGTCGCCTAGGTTTTGCGGTGCGCCAAGGGCGTGACGGGCAACGTCCACTTCTGACCCTATGACGTGGCCCGCAAAATAAGCCTTGCAGCGCTTCCCGATGCGGGGATTTCATCCCAGTCTACGCGTCCATGCGCCATTACATATGCAAGCCAAAATCGTCGCGCGTCGTCTTGCCTTTATCGTCGATGCCTTTTGCATCCATTTTCGGCGCCAGCACGAACACGCGGTTGTCGGCGATCTTGCCATGCAGGTATTGGCGTACTGCGTCGGCGCGACGCTCGGCCAGGTGGCGAAGCGCATCCTGATCAACCGTGACGTGCGCTGACATCATCTTGATCATTTCTGCGGGCGGTTGCGATTTGGTCAGGCCAATCAGATCGCGCGGTTTTTTGAAGCTGGCGTGCTTGTACGCCTTGGCCAGATATTTGTTGTAGTCGTCGGTACCCGGCTTTACGGGCGCAGCTTTGGCCGCGGCAGTACCGATATCGTCAGCTTCCTCCTTTTGCACCATGTCGTCGACGGTGACTGAGCGTAAACCTTGTTCGTCAACGCTGGGATCGACACGGCCGGTGATATCGAGCTTGAGGTCGGCTTTCTTGTTGAGCACATCCACCACGTGCGCAAGCTTGTCCTGCGACGGCGCGTCGAGCACGGCCGAACCCGGCGCGAATTCGACATAGCCGAGATCCTGTCCGCCACCGACACCGCCACCACCGCCGATCGAACCGAGCAAGCGGAAGGGTGACGTTACCGCGCGCTTGAGCAGATTCACGAAGGCCTGCCAGATCACGCCGCCGAGGCTGAAATCCGGGTCGTTGAGCGAACCGGATACGGGCACGTGAATATCGATATTGCCGTTGGAATCCTTCAGCAGCGCCACCGCGAGTTTCACCGGCAAATGGCTGATGCCGGGACCTTCCATGCGGTCACCGAAGGTGAGCTGGTTGAGCACGATGTGGTTGTCGGCATTCAACTTGTTCTGGTCGAGTTGATAGTGCACGTCCATCGTCAGCCGGCCCTTGGTGATCGGGTAGCCGGCGTATTTGCCGGAATAAGGCGTCAGGTGCGTGAGTTCCACATCCGATGCGGTGGCCTTGATATCCAGGAACGCCATCGGCGTGAGTGGGTTGATGGAACCTTGAATGCTCACCGGCGAGTTGTCGTCCAGCTCGCCTTGCAGGGTGACATCGGCGGGCCTGTCGCTGGTGTCGGTACCGAACGCACCGATCTTGCCGGCAAGCTGCGTAATGTTGGCGGTGTAGTTCGGCTTGATGAAGTTGTCGGTGTAATTGAGATTGCCGTTGGCCAGCGTGATCTGGCCGATGTGAATATCGGTGGGCGGCGCCGTGGCCGTGGAGGTGGTGGCGATCGTTGCCGTAGTCGTGGTGCCGCCACCGGGGGCGCGCGAGGATTCTTTTTCGGGTGGCGGCGGCACGTTCAAGGCGGGTGCCGGGCCCGCCTGCTCGCGCGTCACCGACACCGGCGCTTGCGCAGGATTGGAAATCACATCCTGCAGGTTGAGCCGGCCGTTGGCATTGACGATCACGCGGGCGTAGAAATCATCGAGCGCAATGGCGCCAAGCTCGATCTTGGGCGCATTGCCGCCCACCTGCACTTGCATGCCGTTGATCGCCACGGCGTTCCAGCGCAGGAAGTCATCGCCGGTGACTTTGTCCTGCACGCGGACGCGGCTCAGCTGCATACGGCCCTGATAGGCCATCAGCGGCTGCGGCTTGTGATCGTGGTAGCGAATGCGCCCGTTTGCGCTGAGTTGCGCGCTGTCGAGGTTGACGTTCAACGGCACCTGCACCAGCGATGCGAAGGGCGCGACGTTCAATTTCGTTGCCACGATGCGCAGATCGGCGTCCAGGGGGGCGGGCTTGAGATTGCCATCCACCTTGAATTTGCCGCGGCCGATGCCGCCGCTCAGTTCCAGTTTGATCGGCTTGCGCATGTCCTCGGAGAGATTGTCGAGGCTGAATGTATTGGCCGCGACTTCGATGCGTCCGCGCCTGGTGGGCAAGCTTGGATCGGCCAGCGCAAACGTGCTGCCATCGATGATCAGGTGCGCGATGCTCCAATGCCATGCGGGCGAACCGGCCTGCTTGCCTTTCACGGGCGGCGACGGTTTCGTCAGCGTGGTGAGATCGATATTGCCGTTCTTCAATCGCCGCGCGTCGATCTTCAAGCCGTGCAGGGTCATATCGCCAAGTTGCGCGGTGCTGCTGCCAAGGTCGAGATGGTGGATGCCCACCGTGAGCGCCTGCCATGACACCGGCTTGCGATCGCGTTGCGTCAGCGCGAAATCGTTCACGGCCAGCTTGCTGTCGTCCATGGTCAAGGCGAGCGTGCCGCTCCAATCCACTTTTTGATGCGTGTCGCCATCCAGCGTACCGCTGGCAATCTGTGCGTTCAGCGCGGGACCGAAGGCCGCAAGCGGTTGGATGCCGACATGGCTGGCGCTGATCTGCCCCTCAAAACGGCTGGCGTGCATGAACAGGTTGCCAGCGACATGCAGGCTGCCGCCGGCAAGGGCGGCGGTCAGATCGACCACGCCAGGTTGGGCGGAGACCGTGGAAAGGCCGCGAATCGTACCCTGCATGTTTTCCAACGGCAGACGCGCGGGCGTGGGGCCGCTGAAGTCGGCATAGTCGAGTGTGCTGTTTTGCAGCGCGAGCGTGCCAATCAACGTATCGGTAGGCGGCGTGCCAGGTTTCGGCGGCGGGGCGTTCTTGCCGAGCAGTTCATCGAAATTCGTGCTCCCGCCAAGCTGCTTGGTGTAGTGCAGGGCGGTGTGATCAAGCTGGATGCTGCTGAAGTGATAGCGCGACTGCAGCGGCTGCACGTCTTGCAGTGTGGCCACGCCATGCCCCAGTTCCAGCATGGGAGCATGCTCGTGCGTGGTCATGGCAAAGTTATCCAGCTGTAGCGTGCCTCGCAGCAGCAGTTGCGGCGCCGGTTGTGCCTGCACGAAGTGAATCTCGAGCGTGCCCGACAGCTGGCCGCTGGGAATATCGGCCGGCAACGGTGTGGGTACGTAGGCCAGATACTTGGCCAGGTCCAGGTGATCCATGTTGAAGCTGATCACCGATTCGCGGCTGCTGGCGAACGGCTTCGTTTGCCCTTGGATGCGCAGTGGGCTGCCGTCCACGCGCATGGCCAGCAGCGGTTGCACGAAGACGTTCACGTCATGCGGCAGGTTGGCGATGAACGGAACGCCCAGTTCAAGCTGCTCCACGCGATGCACGGCGTTCTGCACCTTGTCGTCGAAACGGATGTCGCCGTTGTGCACGCTGATGTTGTAGACCGCAAAATGCGTCGGCGGCGCGTTGGGGTCGGAAGGCTTCGACGCGAAGCGCTGCACGATATCGGTGAAGTTGAAAGTCTGCGGACCGCTGCGCGTGATATGGATCTGCGGATGCTGCAGAGTCAGTTCGTCCAGCACCGGCGCCAGGTGGAACACCGAACTCCACGATGCGTTCACTACCAATTGATCGAGATCGACGAAGGGCGTGGTGCCGTCGCGCTCGCCGATGTGCAGCTTGTCCACCGTCAGCCGCATCGTGTAGGGGTTCAAATGGATGGCGCCGATCGTGACCGGCCGGTCAAGCTGGGTGGCCAGCTGCTGTTGGAGCCGGCTCTTGATGATGCCGGGCGCAATGAAAAAACCGAACAGGCCAACGATGGCCAGGAAGATGACGATCACCAGCGCGGTGATGCGCATGCGGCGTGAGCGATACAACCCGATGGCGCGTTCGCGGCCGGCCTTCATCAAGGCGTCGGGTGACAGGTTCCGGTTTGTCATGCCGTCGATGCTCCTTACGTGACATCGCGGACCGACCGTGCCGGCACAGCAAGCCGTGCACTTTCCCCAAGCTTGAAGTTCATGTCGGCACGCTTCCGGCGGAGTGTAGCGTGCGGTGTAGGAATTGCGTAGAACTAGCGGAAGGCTTTTCTGGCCGATTCAGCCTTCACGACGCCATAAGGCCATCATTCCCGCTTGCGCGGGAATGATGGCCGGAAAGAGCGGGCTTAGTGCCAGGAACAAACCACCTTGCCACAGTTGCCGGCGTCCATCAGGTCAAAACCTTTCTGGAAGTCGTCAATGTGAATCTGGTGTGTCAACACTTTCTGCAGCGGGAAGCCGGTGAGCACCATCTGGGTCATCTTGTACCAGGTCTCGTACATGCGGCGGCCGTAGATGCC
>NZ_DAIOEU010000036.1:21784-47549 GCF_036746095.1 Dyella sp. | reverse complement strand
GGTGCTATGCCCGCGCATTTCTGAAGAACTTCATTTTCCCCGGACAGCAGTGCGCTTTCGCGGGAATGACGGCGGTGTGGATTGCCTGCGAAGCAGCGCAAAATACGTGCCGGACAGCAGTGGGCGAAGGCCGGGGCCCAGTCTAAGTACGCGTGCGCAGCACACATCGCTTTTTTATGCTGAGTGCTGCGCACAGCGTATTTTCACTGGATTCCGGCCTTCGCCGGAATGACGATGCGCTTCGAAACGGGCTCGATGCAACCTTAGATTTTTCTGGACAATTACCAACGTGGGATACCTCAGCCTCAACCCTTCCCTACTGCCGCAGGGGAGGGAGTTGTTTGCGGGTCGATCGCGCCATTCGCCTTGAACAGGTTTTTTAGGCGCTTGCCAGCGAAAAGATTCAGCAACGGATGCATTCCGCGCAAAGGTTCGCGTACGCTCACCGCTCAAGCCATCCGCCCGGAACCCTGAAGTGACGCCTGCGCCTCCCGCCGCCGGACCAAGCATCGCCAAAAACGCCGCCCTCGACTGGCCGGGCAAGCTCTACGCCCTCATCGCCCTGCTCGCCTGCCTGTTTGCCTTCGTCGGCCTCTCCAGCAACAGCTTCTGGGCCGACGAGCTATTCACCATGCAAGTGGTGGATCACCACCTGGGCCTGGGCGAAGTGTTCCGCCGCGTGCTGGCCGACGTGCATCCGCCGCTGTATGACTTTCTGCTTTATCCATGGATTGCGCTATTCGGTACCAGCGAAGGAGCCGTACGCCTGCTCAGCGCCATCCTGGCAGTACTGAGCATCGGCATCTTCGCGCTGGGCATGCGCCGCCGCTTTACGCCTACGGCCATAGCGTTTGCATGCGCGGTCGCGACCACCTCGCTGTTCTGGTATTCGCAAGCGCAGAATGCGCGCGACTACACGCTGGCCATTACCTTCTCCGCGGCGTTGCTGGCGACGGCCATCGCGTTCCGCCAGCGCGCGCTATCCAGCCACCGCGTGCCCACCGGGACCTGGCTGGGGCTTACGTTGCTCGGCATCGCCGGCAGCCAATCCCATCCCTATATGCTGCTTACGGTGGGCATGCTGCTGCTGTTTCTGCTGGTCACCTCGCCTACGTGGCCGCAGCGCATCGCGGTGTGCATATCGGGGCTGATCGTGCTGGGCATTTATGTCGGCCTGCTGTGGTTGATGACGCATGCAAACAAGCACGGGTTCGAGGGTGCCTGGTTCCAGAACAGCGCCAAGTTTTTCGGCTCGCATCTGCGCCGCGTGGTTTTCCACTTCATGAGCCGGCAGGCGCTGCTGGTCGTGGTCGGCATGCTGCTGATGCTATGGTTTCGCCGTTCGCGCACGGCTTCAACGCAGATCGGCGTAGCGCCCATCACGCGTTGGACAACCCAGCTTTGCTGCGTGGTATGCGTGGGTGTGATCGTCAGCGGCATTGCCGTCTCCTTGCTGGTGGCACCGTCGTTCTCGTATCGCAATGTGCTGGTGTGCGCGCCGTTCGGCTGGTTCCTGCTTGCCAGGCTGTATGACGCGGCCGGACCACGCGTGGCGACCCGCGAGGGTGCTATCGCGGCCGCAGCCATCGTCGTGCTGCTCGGTTCGCAAGGGCTCGCATTGATGCGTGGCCGCCTGCTGCCCTCCAATGAACCATGGCGCGCTTCTGCGGCATACGTGAAAGGATTGCCGGGCTGCGCCGGCGCCACGCTGCCCGTCATTGCCTACCCCGGCACCTACGGCCTGGGCATGACGCCCGGCGTGCACGCGATGATCGAGCGCAACTACTATGGTTACTACCTGCCGCCAGGCTATCGGCCCTATGCCTACTTTCCCGACGAATGGCTGAAGCACGCCGCCGACGCCTCGCATACGGACAGCCCGTGCCCGGTGCTTGGCTGGGTGTTGCATGACCTATCCGATGAAGAACGTGCGCTGGCGCTGGCCAAGCAATTCGTCAGTCAGCCAGGCGTTGCCAGCCATCAAGTAGTCGTCCAGGAATTCGTGGCATACGACTTGAGTTGGCTGACCTGGAAACCGCAGCCGAGTGCGTTCGTGTTTCTACAGGCGACGCCTGCGACGATCCACGCTGCCCCGTCATTGCCAGCGGGCGTGGACATCGACCGGAAACATTCGCTGGGCGATCGGGTCTTGGTGAGCTTCGATCCCTCAACGGCGGCCTACGATGTCCGCCGTCTGCACCCGTAAGTTGGGTTGAGGCGCAGCCGAACCCAACATGGCGCAACGATCAGCATGGGAGGCCGGGGTTGCACCCGAGCTGCACGGGTTAACTGAGCCCCACCTTGTGCCCGGCCGCGCGCGCCTGCTTACGCACCTGCGCACTGCGCGCAATACCGTAGATACCAATCAACAGCCACGCCACTTCCATGAAAAACGCCGACGCGTTGAATGCACCGAACAGCAGCGACAGCATCACGCCGAGCGCGCCCAGCACGTTCATCAATTGATAGACCAAGCCATTGCCATGCAGCTTATGGGCCTGCAACAGCAAATAGGCCAACAGCATCAGGGCGACGCCGGCGTAGCCCGTCCAATCATGCCAATACAACGTCATCGCACACTCCTTTGACGCAATGCCTCGAACAAGACGACACCCGTAGCCACCGATACATTGAGGCTTTCCATGGTACCTGGCATGGGAATCTTCGCGGTGAAATCGCAGGTCTCGCGCGTCAGCCGGCGCATGCCCTCGCCTTCGCTGCCGAGCACCAGCGCCACCGGGCCTTTGAGGTCGATGTCGTAGATGGATTGCTCGGTATCGCCGGCCAGACCAGTGATCCACACCCCGGCGTCCTTCAGCACACGCAGGGCACGCGCAAGATTGGTTGCCGCGACCAGCGGCACGCGATCGGCACCACCTGCCGAAGCACGGCGCACCACTGGCGTGATGCCGACGGCGCGATCCTTCGGCACGATCACTGCCGTGACGTTCGCAGCGGCTGCGCTACGCAGGCAGGCGCCAAGATTGTGCGGGTCGGTAATGCCATCGAGCACCAGCACCAAGGCGTTGCCGCCAGCTTGCTCGATCAATTCAGGCAAATCATGTTCGTCGGCCAGCGGTGGTGCCTGGTAAAGCGCCACCACACCTTGATGGCGTGCTTCACCCGATACGCGATCGAGTTGCTCGCGCGGGCGATGATGCACGGGAATCTTCAGCGCCTTGGCCTTTTCCGCCAGTTCATGCACGCGTGGATTGCGCTGGCCATTTTCCACCAGCACTTCGCGCACGCGCTCAGCGTCGTTGTTCAACGCGCCTTCCACCGGGTTGATCCCAGCGATCCAACTCTCGCTCATCGTCTACCTTTGGGTTTGGGCGCCTTGGTGGTGTGCTTGCTGGATGACGTGCTGCTACTCGACCTGGTTTTGCGCTTACCCGCAGCCTTGTCCACGACCGCTTTCCTGCCCGGCCTGGCCGCGCCTTTCTTCGCGCCAGCTTTATCAAGCCCGGGTAATGGCGGCAACGCGGGAAGCGGCTTGCGGCCGGACGGCAACGAATACCGCTCGCCCGCAGCGGCGTCCTCGTAAGCGCGCGTCGCGGTCGGCGGCACGAAGGCCTGCGCTGTCGGCTGCGGTTCCTTTTTCTTCTTCGGCTGCACCATGCGGAAATCGATCTTGCGATCTTCCAGGCTCGCACGCAGCACCTGGATACGTACGTGATCGCCAAGCCGGTACTGCAGACCGGTGCGTTCGCCCTTCAACAGATGCCGAATGGGATCGAAGTGGTAGTAGTCGTTGGACAGCTGGCTGATATGCACCAGGCCAGACACCTTGGACTCGTCCAGCTCCACGAACAGGCCGAACGAGGTGACGCCGGTGACCACCCCATCGAACTCTTCGCCGACGTGTTTGGCCATCCAGGCGCAACGGAAACGTTCGTCCACGTCGCGCTCGGCTTCTTCGGCGCGGCGTTCGCGCTGCGAACAATGCACCGCCATCGCAGCCATCGTCGCTTCGCTGTAGTGATACGCGGATGGCTTGCCGCCCTTCAAGGCGTAACGGATCGCGCGATGCACGAGCAGATCCGGATAGCGGCGAATCGGCGAGGTGAAATGCGCATAGGCTTCCAGCGCCAGGCCGAAATGGCCGCGATTGTCCGGCTGATACGCCGCCAGGCTTTGCGAGCGCAGCAGCACGGACTGGATCAGTTCGCGTTCGGGGCGATCCTTAACCATGCGCAGCACGTCCGAAAAATCGCTGGGCGTGACCTCGTCCACCGGCGGCATGCGCAGTTTGAATTCGCGCAGGAACTGCTGCAGGTCTTCGTATTTCTCCGCCGGAGGCGATTCGTGTGCGCGATACAGCGCGGGAACCTTGCGCTTGGCCAAGAACGTGGCCGCCTGCACGTTGGCGGCGATCATGCACTCCTCGATCAGCTTGTGCGCATCGTTGCGTTGTACCGCGCCGACAGCCTGTACTTCGCCGGTGGCATCCAGGCGGAATTTCACCTCGGCGGTTTCGAAGTCGATCGCGCCGCGGCGGCGACGCTGTTCGGCCAGGGCCTTGTACAGCGCGTGCAGGTTTTCCAGTTGCGGCAGCACATCCGCCACTTCATGCCGTGCATCGGCGTCTTTCACGCCAATCGCCTGCCACACCTTGTCGTAGGTGAGACGCGCATGCGACCGCATCACGGCATCGTAGAACTTCGCCTTGCTGACCTCACCGTCCGCGCTCACCTGCATGTCGCACACCATGCACAGGCGTTCCACTTTAGGGTTGAGCGAGCAGATGCCGTTGGACAAGGTCTCCGGCAACATCGGCACGACGAAGCCGGGAAAGTAGGTCGACGTGCTGCGCTCGTAGGCTACCTTGTCGAGCGGGCTGTCGACCGGCACGTAGTGCGAGACGTCGGCAATCGCAACAATCAGTCGCCAGCCGCCACCGCGTTTTGGCTCGGCATACACGGCATCGTCGAAGTCGCGCGCATCGGCACCGTCGATCGTCACCAACGGCAGCTTGCGCAAGTCGGTGCGGCCTTCGCGTTCGGCGGCAGTGACTTCCGGCTCCACCTCTTCGGCTTCGCGCAATACTTCTGGCGGCCATTCGTACGGCAGGTCGTAACTGGCAATCGCCATGTCCACCAGCAACGACGGCTGCAGGCGCTCGCCGAGCACGCTGCGGATGATGCCCAGCGGCCCGCGATAGGCGGTGGGCGGATCGGTGATCTCGGCCACGACGATCTGTCCGGAGCGCGCACCACGCTCCTTGCCCGGCGCGATCATGATGTCCAGGTGCAGGCGGCGATCGTCCGGCACGACCACGGTGACACCGTTTTCGATCACCACCCGGCCGACCAGTCGCGGCGAGCGGCGCTGCAGCACTTCCACGATGGCGCCTTGCCGCCGTCCGCGCCGGTCCACTCCCACCACGCTGGCGAGCACGCGGTCGCCGTGCAGCACGCTGCGCATCTGGTACGGCGACAGGTACAGATCGTCACCGCCTTCATCCGGGCGCAGGAAGCCGTAACCCTCGGCGTTGGCAAGCACTACGCCTGGAATCAGATCCAGCTTGCGCACCGGTGCGTACCCGCCGCGCCGGCCAAGCAGCAACTGGCCATCGCGCACCATCGCCGTCAGGCGCTTGGTCAGGGCGGCAATGCCGTATTCGTCGTGGAGCTGCAACGCTTCGGCGATGCGCGCTTCGGTCAGCAGCTCGCCGCGTTCTTCCAGTAGCGCGAGGATGGCTTCGCGGCTGGGAATCGGCTTTTCGTAGCGCTGGGCTTCGCGCTCCGCAAACGGATCGCGCTGCCGTGTTGGCGCTGTGGTTTCACCCGTTTCCATACCGCGTCGACGCGCCTGCCTGGGCGCGCCCGCATGGACTTTCGGGACCTTGGCCGCCTTGCGCGGCACCTTTTCCTTGGGGGGCTTTTTTTGTTTAGTCACGCCTTAGTATCGCCTCGATACATGTGTTCAATAAATGGTTGAGTGCGTCTTTGCCGTGCACAGCAAAAAGGAGGAAGAAATAGTTGACAATATGTCCTCCCACCCCTACTCTACGCGGCTCGCACAGCCCGAAAGGCAATGCGACACCTGCCCAGGTGGCGGAATTGGTAGACGCACTAGTTTCAGGTACTAGCGGGTAAAACCGTGGAGGTTCGAGTCCTCTCCTGGGCACCAAGACATCGCTGTGGAGCACAGCTCCAGCAAACAAAACCCGGCGCCAGCCGGGTTTGTTGTTTTTGGCGTTTGCGCTCTCGATCTTCAGCCCCCTGGCTCAATAGCTTTCCAGCTGATGTACGGCTCGCGCGCGCGTGAATCCAATTCCGTCAGTGCACGCTATCGCGCATTCAGTGATGATGGCAATCCTACGTTGAAGACAGTACTGGCCGTCATGGGAACACCGGGCCTGGACCTCACTGCCAAAGCACATCGGCTCAAAACTAAACCCGCTGCCCGCAAGCGCGCCGCATCCTCGGCCGGGACATCTGCAGCCAAACCAAACCGCTCGCGTGGGCGAGCACGATAGTTCTTGATGGTCTCCGTACGTAGGCCGGGGTAACAATCCCAGATGCTTGCCAAATGCTGGGTTCGCATCCCAGCCCGCGTCCCTACTCATGGCTCGCTATGCAAAGGGTATCTTTGCGCGTGATTTCATGGGCATGATGGCGCGTTCGAAGTGACATCGATCCCGCACGCATGCCACGTCCCAACACCTCGCTTGCTCCAGCCCTGCTCGCCGTTGGCGTCTTGCTGATCGCCATGGCGTCGTATCAATGTGGCGCGGCGATTGCCAAGATGCTGTTCCCGATGGTGGGCGCGCAAGGTGCAACCGCTTATCGCCTGGTGCTGGGCGCGGTGATTTTGCTGGTGTTGCGACGGCCGTGGCGTTCGCGACGTGCGCAAGGCAACAAGCGCGTGCTGTGGGGTTACGGGTTGTCGATTGGCGTGATGAACCTCGTCTTCTATCTGGCATTGCAGCGCATACCGCTGGGCATTGCCGTGGCCATGGAATTTACCGGACCGTTGGCGCTGGCGCTGTTTCATTCGCGCCGATGGCTGGATGTGGTGTGGATCGGCTTGGTAGTGGTCGGGCTGGTGTTGTTGTTGTCGCCTGGCAATGCGTCCAAGCGGCTCGACCCGATCGGTGTCTTCTACGCGTTGGCGGCGGGCATCGGCTGGGCTTGCTACATCGTGCTAGGCCAGAAAGCCGGTGCGGTCTACGGCACGGATGCGGTGGCCTGGGGTACTTCGGTGGCTGCGCTGGTGGCCTTTCCCATTGGCCTGGCGCACGCGGGCCATGCGCTGTTTACGCCTAGCCTGCTGCTGCCGGCGCTAGGCATTGCGATACTCAGTTCCGCGCTGCCCTATACCTTGGAAATGATGGCCATGACGCGCTTGCCGACCCGCACCTTCGGCACGTTGTTGAGCCTGGAACCGGCTTTCGCCGCCTTGGCCGGCATGATCTTCCTGAGCGAACATCTCAGCCTGCTGCAGTGGTTTGCGATCGTGGCGATTGTCGTGGCGTCCGCCGGAACGGTGTTGAGTGCGCGCAAGGCGGCGAGCGAGCCCGTCGAGCCTGTGATGCCATAAACCTGGCATCGCCAGACACCGCGATCGTCATGCTCGCGACGGCTTCGCAGTGTCTTATTGCAACAAACCTCGTAGAACGAGAGAGGCGGCACACAGTGCACGCTGCATCGAAGGAAATGGACATGCATCAGGGCGTCAATGTGACGAGCGCATGGGGTGTGCCGTTGCCTTAACCGCAATGGCACTAGCCGCAGGTTGGGTTATCCCGGACTTGATCCGGGGGTAACCCAACCTAAAAACGCTACAGCTCGCGTACCACCCGAAAACCCACGCGCCCGCTGCGAATACTTGCATCCGCACCCTGTCGATACGCCGAATTGGCCTGCTCCGGCGAACTGCCCCATGAGCCGCCGCGTATCACGCGCACCGAACAGCCCGGATTGATCCATGCGCTGCCGTCCACTGGCGCACGCACGTAGTTGTCATGCCAGCAGTCGGCCATCCATTTCGATACGTTGCCGTCCACGTCATACAGGCCGAACGCATTCGGCGCAAAGCTCATCACCGGTGCCGGTCCCCAATGGCCATCGCCATAGCCGTCGAAGGCATGGCTCCAGCGCCGTCCGCTCGGCGAGCGATCGAGCGAGCCGGTGAGGTTTTCCACCTTGGTCTTGGGCGTCCCACTGCCCCACCAATAGCGTGAGGTGCTGCCGGCGCGCAGGGCATATTCGAACTCCGCTTCGCTGGGCAGGCGATACTTTTTGCCAGTGCGCTGGCTCAGCCATTGCGCGTAGGCATGCGCATCGTTCCAGGAAATGTTCACTACCGGCAGATTGTCCGCAGCGGGATGGCCGGCGTAGTCGTCTTCCCAGGTGGCATTGGAAACATCACGCATCACGCCTGTGCGTTCGTCATACACGCTTGCGCCGCCATGCGCGACGGAGTCAGGCTTGTAGCCGCTGGCACGCACGAATTCGCGGAACTGCCCCACCGTCACGTCCGTTTGCGCGATCGCGAAACCCTTGTCGATGGCGACTTCATGTTGCGGCGTTTCCGCATCGGTGCGGCCGGCCTCCTCTTCCGGCGCGCCCATCATGAATTTGCCGGTAGGCACCACCACCATGGTCGGCGACTGGCCATTCATGTCCACGTAGCGATCGGTGAACACTTGTCCCGGCTTGAAGCTCGCGTAGAGCTTTGCATTGGTCAGGCGTACTTCGAATTCATCCAACCCCGCCAGCTGCGGGCTGATCGATTGCGCCTGGCCCGCCAGTTGCTTGGCGAGACCGATATTGCCGGCGTCCAGCGCCGAACGCGCCTGGGCCAGCACGTTGGCGGCGCGCTGCTGGCGAATGTTGTCGATCTGGTTGCGCGCGTCATGCAGCTGAGGCGAATCGGGCTGGATCGGCGTGGCCTCGGCCATCGATTGCTCGGCGCCCGCGAAATCGTTCTGCGCCACCGCCGCCAACGCACGATCGAGCACCACGCGCTGCACCTGCAGAATGCCCTGCGCCGCCACCGCATTCTGCGGATCGAGTTTCTGCACCTGGCGATAGACTTCCAGCGCGTTGTCACCAGCAGGCTTGTCCGCCTTGCCTTGCTGCAACAACGAAGCTGCCTGCGCCAGCATCGGGCGCACTTGCAGCAACGTCTTCATGCTTGCCTCGAGCGGCGCGACGTCGTTGGCGGTGTTGGGCAGCCCCTTGAGGTTATCCAGCAGCGAGCCTGCCGATCCGGAATCGCCGACGGCGATGTCCTGGGTGATCTGCGCAATCAAATGTGTGCGTACCTGATCCAGCCCCTGCACCGCGGCGCGGCTGTCGGCCTTGAGCTTGAGCGCTGCCAGGTACAAGGCGGCGGCGCTGTTCTTGTCGCCGGCAACATGCCCCGCCTCGAATGCCTTGTCCGCCTTCTCCACCAGCGCCTTCACTTCCGGCGGATCGGCCGTGGTCTGCTCGGGCAGCGGCGCCGGCTTGCGCGCCAGGCGTGCGGCGATCACCGCGGTAGGCGCCAGCGTCAACGGCGGCCCGGCGTTGAGCTCTTCCTGCACGGAAGGCGCCGCCGGGGTTGCGCGGGTGCGGCTCGACGGCGCCGCGCGGCCCACACCGGGGGCGCTGGGGTTGGCTATCTCTTCCGGGCTCACGTGAAAAAGCTCCGGAAAGAAGTGATAGGTGAGGCCGAATGCCAGCACCAGCACACCAAGCGCGCCGCCGAATACCCCTTGGCGTTGTACGGTTTCCTTGCTCGGCATGGTGGGCGTTCCGCGGCTGGCCTGCTATGGTTCGCTGCTTACCATATGGCACCACCGATGACGGAGCAATCGCGAATCGCGTGTTCCGTGATCTCGAAGGAACGCACATGCCCCTGCTCTCATCGCCGCCCCAGGCAGACTGGATCGGTCAACGCAACGAACTTGAACAGTGGCTGGCCGGGCTATCGTCCAGCGGCGTGCTGGCGCTCGACACCGAGTTCATGCGGCGCAATACCTTCTATCCGCAGTTCGCCTTGCTGCAGCTTGGCTTGAAGGGCCGCTACGCGTTGGTCGATCCGCTCGCATTCGAGATTGGCAATGCCTTGCAGCCGCTCGACAACGCGAACGTCATCACCGTGATGCACAGCGCCAGCGAAGATCTGGAAACGCTGTCGCCCCACCTGCCGGAGGGCCCGCGCACGCTGTTCGATACGCAGATTGCCGCGGCCTTCGTCGGCATGGGATTGGGGATGAGTTATCGCGCGCTGGTCGCCGAGCTGGTCGGCGCGGAATTGGACAAGGGCGAAACGCGCTCGGATTGGCTGCAACGTCCGCTCACCGCTTCACAGCGTGAATACGCCGCGCTGGACGTGGTCCATCTCGAAACGGTGTATCAACAGCTCGCCGAACGCCTGGCGCAACGCGATCGCACCAGCTGGCACGCAGAAGACTGCGAACGGCTCAAGCGCAAGAGCTGCCAGCGCGAAGGCGATCCGCAGCCGCAGCTTGCCTATCGCGGCGCCGCCGAATGGCCGCCCGAGCAACAGGCCCTGCTGCGACGCATCCTGCGCTGGCGCGATGCCACCGCCCGGCTGCTGGACAAGCCGCGCCCGTGGCTATTGGAAGACGCACTGGCCCTCAGCCTTGCCCAACAGCCGCCGAAACATCAGGAAGAACTGGATCGCCGCTGCGCTGGCCAGCGCGCCCTGCGTTCCCCGCAACGCGCCGATTTGTTCGAGCTGATGCAGCCACCTGTCAGCGCCGAAGAAATCGCCAGCACCAACCCCATTCCGCCGATTCCCCAAGGCAAGGCCAAGCAGGCCTTGGCCGGCATGAAGCAATGCGTGGATACCCTTGCCACCGAGCTCGATCTACCCGCCGGCCTGCTCTGCTCGCGCCGCGTGCTGGAAGAATTCGTGGTAACGGCTCAGTGGCCCGATGCGCTGGAAGGCTGGCGCCATGGCCTGCTCCACGACCGCCTCACTGGCTTGCTGCCCGGCTAACCCCAGGGCTTGGCCCTTTCCCGCTGCGCTGCTACCATGTGCAGCTCGCGTGGGGCGGTAGCTCAGCTGGGAGAGCGTCGCGTTCGCAATGCGAAGGTCGGGAGTTCGATCCTCCTCCGCTCCACCAATTCCCTTCAGACAGAACAGCGCTTTATGCCTTGCGGCGTGAAGCGCTGTTTTGTTTTGGAGGTTGCGTGATCGTTCCCTACCTGGAGGCGAGCGTTCGGTGCGTGGCCGGCGCCGGACGCATCGGTCTTTCATAGGGAATCACTGCATCCACGAACCTCCGCAGTCCCATAGCACCGCACTATGCACGTGGCTGTCGGCGAAACGGTGGGCAGCCATGCCTTCGCCGGCGATAGTCGGCCTATAGCGAGCATCGGGGCGGATGTACGGTACGGTTGGCAGCCTGGAGACGACTACTGTCACGTTCCCTGTCAATGCCGGTGAACGCCGTGGCGTTTCAGACGGTGCTTGCCGCGCTCTTTCAGCAGCAGCGGCATCAGTTCCTCGATGTACTTCCGGGCATGTCCTCGCGTGGACATGAGATGGAAGCGCCGATGCGCCTCGTCTCGCCCAACCAGGGCCAGGTGTGCCTTTCTCAATATATGCAGATAGCCCATCAGGGGACTGCCGTCACGCAAGGGCTCGTTGTCGCGCGGATCTGGAGCGGCTACCTGGTTCATGATCCGATCCCTTGCGGACAGTCCGCACGGCAGGTGGCAGTAATCAGGGAAAGCAGGTCCTTGGCGTTTCTGTCGCGATCGGTGAGTGCTGGCAGATGGAACAGGCGCTCGATCGTGGCGAGCACCGAACTGTGGTCGTACGCCGTATGGTCAACGTAGCCGCGCGCCACCCATGGCGACACCACGATCGCGGGCACGCGAACGCCATATACGTCAAACAAGAAGCCATTGGTGTTCAAGGATGAACCGGCCCCATCGTTCGGTGGCATAGCCTTGCCTGGCTTGGCAGAATCGTAAAAGCCGCCATGTTCGTCGTAGAGGATCACCAGCAGGCTGCTTTCCCAAAGTGGCGATTGGCGAATCGCGTTATAGACGCGCGCCACCAATTGGTCGCCGCCGCTCAGGCCGTCCATCGGGTGCTGCGAGCTTCCGCCTTCGTACGTATCGTGCACGATGTCGCCGTAGCTCGGTTCGATAAAGGTGTAGCGGGCGGTATAGCCATTCGCAAGGTCGCCCTCGAAATGCGACAGGTCGTCGATATCGAAGAAACTGATGCCCTTGATGGAAGCCACCTGCGGCACGCGTCCCAGTGCCGAACCCAGGTCGTCCTGGTAGAGGCGGTAGTTGCCTTTGCCCAGCGCATCGAAGATCGAGCCCTTCGGATAGGGAAATCCGTCAACGCATTCCCACTCGCTCATCTCGGCGGAGGTTGGCGAATGATCCAACCCTGCCGATGAAGCACCGTGCACAAAATAGCGGTTGGGCCAGGTGGGCCCTGGCAGCGACGAGTGCCAGCCGTCGCACAGCACGAATTCGGTAGCCAATTGATAGAGCGCCGGCGACTGCGTACGGACGTCCGCGCCACGCATGATCTCGCCGGCTGCGGCGGATTGGGCCGGCGTGCCCTCGTCCTTCGTCGTGGCGAAGTTGGCAATGAAACCGGAGTTGTCGATGGCTGGGTAGGGATGCCCATGTTCGTAATTGACGCCTGCGCCGCACAGCTGCTCCAGCACGTCAGTGAATTCATGCCCAGGGTCGGCGGGCATCCGGGTGGGCGCACCATCCCCGAAGGAATAAACCGTGCCGCCGTAAGTATTCGTGTTGCTGGAGGTGGCAGCGGTAATGCCGGGGATATCCGATAAGGCGAACAAATGGTCGAATGACCGGTTTTCCAACATCAGCACGAAGACATGCTGGACGCGATTTTCAATCGGTGGCGATACAGCTGCAGTGTCAGTGCTCACGGGAGCCCTCCCTTTACCCTAAACGCCTCGCCCCAACCCACGCGCTCGGGCCGCCATGCCCAGATAACCGACGACGAATATAGCAGCCGTACCCTACGGTTGCTTTCACAACCCCATCACGCCCTTCTATGGCCTGCTGAAAGGCGCTCCTGCCGCCCTCGTTCATCACTTTTCCAGCGCAAGCGGGGAGCTAGATTGCGTTCCACTTCGACCAACCTTTCATCCGTGCAAGGGGAAACATCATGCATAAAGTTACTCGTGCTGCACTCGGCATGTTTTTGGGTTTGAGCTTTTCAGGATTGGCCATGGCGGCGGAACCGCCGGCAACAGGTTTGGGCCAGGCATGGCCCAATGCCGTGGATGTCAGTTTGAGCCCGCACTGGCACGTTTATGTGTTTGTATTAAACGGGGTCAAATATGTCCAGGTTAATGACATTAATGGCAATGTCATTGGCGCCGTCGGGACGGCGGGTGGGCAGTTTATTACGCTGCCGATTGGGGAGGATTCGCAGTATGTGTCGACGCCGCAGCAGCGTGCGGCCAACACGTCTTCGATAAACTCGGCGGCGTCGACGACGGTCTATCGGGATAGTTCCACCGTCGTTACCGCTACACCACAGAGTGATGGCACGACAAAGCTAACCGCTTCCAGCGCCGTCATTTGCACTGATCCCACCCGGTGCGGAGAAATCGCAGTCAAACCGACACACTAGGACTCGGTCCATTGCCCGGTGAGCTGATTGCGCCACCGGGCACGATTGGATCAAGCAGGAGAACGCTGACTTGGTGGCCGGTGGACAAGAATCGGGACCGCGTACGCCCTTCGAAGGCGGCTGCCCTGTCTCTTGCCGCACGTAACCCAAGACCACTGCTCCCGCGCACCAAGCGCGGAACCAGTTCATCCCAATCGACGAAAGCAAGCTGGGGATGAGATGCCCGAAAACGGACAACGATCAATACCCCAACACGCTCCCGCCTTTCCGCGACTCGTATTTGCACACGAATGTCGCTCACATTCTTTTTCATGCAGACGTCTGCGATGATTTCCCAGATAATGCGATACGTAGCCATCCGCAACGTATGCGAAAGCTTACTTACGGGGCCACGCAGGTCGCACGAATAAGCTAAACCTGCTTCGCCAAGCATTTGTGGCAGGCCACCTTCTTGCAGAGCACTGGGAAGACCCTTTTCCCTAAGTGCGATGGGATAAAGACTATCGGCGAGGCGGTGAAGCTGGTCTTGGGCAACCAATGCCTGGCGCTGGTACCCGCGGTCATCAATTGCGGGTTGCAGATGGCGAAGACGTCCCATCATCATCTTAAATCCAGCCTGGACATTTTCCCTGATTTGCTCCAGTGCCTGCGATGTCATGCGCAGCTGCATTTCACCGAGATATACGTTGCGCTGCGCCAAAGCCAGCGCCATACGAACGTCCATGCGCTCCTGCTCAACGTGCTTGTCGAGTGATTCGATGCGCGCACCCATCATCAACATGGTCGAAATGGCGAAGGACAAAATGGCTTCCGCCCGTAAGGTCGCCGGATCCCACGCCATAGGCATTGGCATCAACCACATCACCGCACAACTTGCCGCGGTACCTCCCACCACTGCGCCGGGCCATCCATGCCGGAAAGCCAGCCAAACCACCGGAAGGAACATGGCAACCTGGGCCATTTCCCGCGTGGGACCCGCAGGTGGTGCGCTGTGCCCAATCCAAAATAAGAGCGCGAGAACGGGAAACCCAAGACAAAGGCTCTCAAACAAGAGACGGCTGTTTTCGATCCTGATCCAAAGTTCTGACCACTGCTTGACGGCCAGTTGTTGATAGCAGAGCAAAATAAGTGGTGCGACCGTAAGCGTGCCCAGGAACGAACCAATGAAATAACGCGGCGCCCAAGTGGAATAGCTCGTGTCGTAACTGGTGGGAAGATGTTCTACGAGCTGGAGTAAGCAAGTATCACGCAACGCCACAGCTACAGATGCCAGCAATGCACAACAGAGCAGTCTGCCCGCATGGATATGCGTTGCGTTGCTCGATATGGGCGACCAATGCTTGCGTACCCAATAGACAGTAGGCGCCACATAGACAATAGGAGGAATGGCGCAACTAATCCCCCACGCCACGCCCCATACGGACGAGCAGACATAACCGACGAAGAGGTAGTGACCCGACTCACCGATGATCAATGCGGGCCAATAACGATAGGGAACAAGCAAAAGCGCAGCGAGCCTAAGCCCGGCCGTAATCTGCCACTCAGTGAAAACAAATGTGCGGACCGCCAAGTAGACAATGCCATATCCTAAAAACACGGCAACATGGCGAACCCAAGGTCTCTCCCAAAGTCCCTGCCCCATCGATCACCCCATCTTATGTTTTGACCGGCTCCCCACGACGTCGGCTGGACGTCCAAACGCGGAGCGATCATTCGATTGCAGCCGTGAAACTGTGGTGAAGCGGTGTGCATCCTGCGCGGCAAGCTTTTGTCACGCTGGACAATGCGCGGCCCACTCATGTGTTTTTGCGATGCATATCACAGGGATCGAAGCAAGAGCCGAGATGCTGCCTTATGAGCTTGCAAAGGGAGCGCCACTCCTTTCCGACCCGGGTAAGCCGAAGCGGACAAGGCGGATTGCCGCTAAAATCCTCCGGCGCCCATACCACCTCCAAGCAAGGCGACTGCAAGCCGCACAACGGGCTGAAGCCGTCTTCTCAAGCAACGTCACAACAAGGAAGCGCAACCCATCGTGAGTGCATCCGAGCAACAGCCTCACCTTCCCTTCGTCGAATCCGGCCTGATGGTGATCCACGGCAATCGCCAGGAGGACTTGCGCGACCTGCTGGCAGCCTGGCTGCAGCGCACGCCGCTGCAGCCGTTGGAAAACGAACTGATGCTGGTGCAGAGCAATGGCATCGCCCAGTGGCTGAAGCTGGCGCTGGCGCGTCCGGTAGCGGCCGGCGGGCTGGGTATCAGCGCAGCGATCGACATGCAACTGCCAGGGCGATTCCTGTGGACGGTGTACCGCGCCGTGCTGGGCGAGGCTGCCGTGCCGGCCACCTCGCCGTTCGACAAGTCGCGCCTGGTATGGCGTCTGCTGCGCTTGCTGCCGCCTTGCCTGGCTGAGCCGGCTTTCGCACCCTTGCGCGCCTTGCTTGGAGATACTGGCGATTGGCGGCGGCTGTACCGGCTGGCCATGCAAGTGGCCGATCTGTTCGATCAATATCAGGTGTTTCGCGCCGACTGGCTTGAAGATTGGGAACATCGCAACGACGTCTTGCGTGACAGCGTGCGCAACCGGGTGAAAGAGCTACCAGCCGCGCAGCGTTGGCAACCCAGGCTGTGGCGGTTGCTGCTCGATGACGTGCCAGCCGAACAGCGCGACAGCCATCGCGCGGGCGTGCATCGGCGCTTCATACAGCAGATGCAGTCGTCCCCGGCGCGGCCGGAGGCGCTGCCACGGCGCATCGTGGTGTTCGGCATCACCTCGTTGCCGCCGCAGGTGCTGGAAGCGCTGACAGCGCTCGGGCGCTACAGCCAGGTGCTGCTGCTGGTCACCAATCCGTGCCGGCACTATTGGGCCGACATCATTGAGGATCGCGAGCTGCTACTGGCCGAGCATCGCCGCCATGCCAACAAGCCCGGCCTGCCGCCGGAGCCGCGCTTCGAAGACCTGCATCTGCATGCCAATCCCTTGCTGGCCGCATGGGGCAAGCAAGGGCGTGATTTCATTCGCCAGCTCGATGCCTTCGATCAGCCGGAGCGCTATCGCGAGCGATTCACGTCCATCAAGCGCAGCATCGACGTGTTCCGCGAATACGGCAACGACTCCTTGCTGCATCAGGTGCAGCAGGCCGTACTGGAACTGGAACCGGCCCCTGCCGATCCCGCGTTGCGCAAACTGCTGCCCGACACCCGCTCGCTGCATTTCCACGTCGCGCACAGTCCGCAGCGCGAGGTGGAGATTCTGCATGACCGGCTGCTTGCGCTGTTCGAACGGGCCGCACGCCAAGGAGAGCCGCTGTCGCCGCGCGACGTCATGGTGATGGTGCCGGATATCCGCATCTACGCACCGCATGTGCAAGCCGTGTTCGGCCGCATTGCCAGCGACGATCCGCGCTACTTGCCCTATCACGTCGCCGACCAGTCAGGCCGCAACACCTCGCCATTGATCACCGCGCTGGAGCGGCTGCTCACGCTGACCGAATCGCGCTTCACCGCCAGCGACGTGCTGGACTTGCTCGACGTGCCCTCGCTGCGTCGCCGCTTCGGCATCAGCGAAGACGAACTGCCAACGCTGCGCCGCTGGATTGCCCAATCCGGCATCCGTTGGGCCCTCGATGGCAAGCAGAAGCAAGCCTTCGGCCTGCCACCGGACGAACAGAACAGCTGGCGCTTCGGCTTGCGCCGCATGCTGCTTGGCTATGCCACGGGTGACGGCCCTTCGCTCAATGGCATCGCGCCCTATGCGGACATCGGCGGATTGGATGCCGAGCTGATCGGCCCCTTGAGCCAATTGCTGGAAACACTGGGACGCTATTGGCAATTGTTTGCCTCGCCGGCCACGCCGCTGCAATGGAGCGAACGATTGCGCAACCTGCTGCGCGATTGCTTCGATGCCCACGGCGACGAGAACGACGCCATGCGCATCGGCCGGCTGGAAGATGCGCTCGACAACTGGCTGGATGCCTGCCAGGAAGCCGGCTTTACGCAAAGCATTCCCCTTGCCATCGTGGCCGAGGATTGGCTGCAGGCGATCGACCAGCATCATCTTTCGCAACGTTTCATGGGCGGCGCGGTGAACTTCGGCACCTTGCTGCCGATGCGCGCCATTCCGTTCCGCGTGGTCTGCCTGCTTGGCATGAACGATGGCGACTACCCGCGCCGCATTTCACCACCGGACTTCGACCTGATGGCGATGGCCAGCCAACACCGTCCGGGTGATCGCTCGCGTCGCGAAGATGATCGCTACCTGTTTCTGGAGGCCCTGCTCTCCGCGCGCGATGTATTGCACATCAGCTGGGTGGGGCACAGCGTGCGCGACAACAGCCAATTGCCGCCATCGGTGCTGGTGGGCCAGCTGCGCGATTATCTTGTCGCGGGTTGGCGCTTGCCGGAGAACGATGCGGGGCGTGACCGACATCTCCTGGACGCCATCACCACCGGGCATCCCCTGCAAGCTTTCAGCGAACGCTACTTTGATGCGGCCTCGCCGCTGTTTACGTATGCCTCGGAGTGGGCACAGGCACGTCGTCCCAAAGCACACCGCGAACCCACGCCGCTGCCACCGTGGCAGACGGAGCCGGTGTTGGACATCCGCACGCTGCAGCGCTTTCTTGCCAGGCCGGCGGCGTGCTTCTACAGCGAACGGCTGAAGGTGCGTTTCGAGGATGTCGACGCCGGCATGGAAGATGACGAACCGTTTGCGCTGGATGGCCTGGAAAATCACGCCGCCACGCAAACATTGCTGCAATGCGCGTTGAACGCGGACGACGCGAATGCCGAGCCGGCCTTGCTCCATGCCGCTTCGCGCCTGCGGCAGCAAGGCGTGATGCCCGCCGGTGGATTCGGCGCGCTGGCGGTGGAAGATATCGGCGATGACGTGCATCGGATCCTGCGCCGCTGGCAGGCCTCGCGGGCGCATTGGCACGCGTCCATGCCCGCACGGGAATTGCGCCACCAGCATGGCGAACTCACGGTGGAAGGCTGGCTTGATGATCTGCGCGCAAGCGATGACGGCAACCTCGTGCGCTTGCTGCCGATGGCTGGCCAGCTGTGCCAAGGCAAGACCCTTCGCTATGACAAACTGCTGCAGCCATGGGTGCTGCAGTTGTTGGCCAATGCCAGCGGTGTCGCCATGGCCAGCCGCTTGCTGGCACCAGACGCCACCGTGGTGTTGAAGCCGCTCGAGCGTCACGAAGCAGCCGTGCTACTGAATGCTCTACTGGACGCTTGGCAAGAGGGCATGCAAAAACCCTTGCCCATGGCGCGGCTCACGGCCTATGCATGGCTATTGGCAGAACGCAACGAAAAGATCCCCGCCGACGCCGCACGGCTTTGCTACGAAGGCAGCGATGCGCCGGGGGCACCGTCCGGCGAAGTGAATCGCGAGCCTACCCTGGCGCGCACGTGGCGCAGCTTTTCAGCACTGCACGCCGATGGCTTCGAACATTGGTTGCCTCTGTACCGTCCGCTGCTCGATGCCGCCAGCGTGGAGAGCGACGCATGAACGAGATGGCGCCGCTCGACCCGCTGCACCTGCCACTGCAAGGCGTCCGCCTGATCGAAGCCAGCGCGGGCACCGGCAAAACCTGGACATTGGCCGCGCTTTATCTGCGGCTGGTGCTGGGCCATGGCGGCCAGCCGGCGCAACTGCCGGCGCAGATACTGGTGGTGACGTTCACCCGCGCCGCCACCGCGGAATTGCGCGAACGCATTCGCGAACGCCTCGCCACGGCGGCAGCGGCATTTCGCGGTCAGCAACAGGCCGACGATTTCCTGCAGCGATTGATCGGCGACTACCCGGCCGCCGACGATCGCGCCGCCGCAGCGCGCCAGCTGGATCTGGCCGCGCAATGGATGGATGAAGCGGCCATCTACACCATCCACGGCTGGAGCCAGCGCATGCTTGCGCAGCATGCCTTTGAAGGCAGCGAAGCAGCCGACGACGTGGCGGATGAAAATGCACGCCTCGCCGAAGCCGTGCGCGACTATTGGCGCCGCTTCTATGCACCGCTCGATGAAACCGAGGCCGCCTGCATCGCTACCCAATGGCGCAGCCCGCAAGCCTTGCAACGCGCCATGCGACCATTGCTGAAACTCCCGCTACGACGCATCCGCATTCAAGGCCGTCCGTTGCCTGAGGTTGGCGATCTGCCTGACGCCTTGCGCCAGCATCAGGCCCCGCGCCGGCAGGCGGAGCACGCTGCTCGCGACATGTGGCAAAGCAATGCGGAGGCGATCGACACCTTGCTGCGCACGGCGGTGCAAACGAAAGCGCTGAAGAACAACATCTTCCAGCCCAGGACGATGGAGCGAGAACTGCCCGCCTTGCACGCATGGGCTCATGGCGCCGAGATCGATCCGGCGACGCTCGAGCGCTACACCCAGGCCAAGCTCGATGGCTCGGTCAGCAAAGGCAATCCACCGCCTGCGCATCCGGTGTTTGCCGCTATCGAGAACCTGGTCGACACGCTCCGCGCCGAACCACCGCTGGAGCCTTTGCTGCTTTCACACGCACTGCCATGGATCACCGCGCGCATCGATCAGATTCGCGAACGCCAGGCCAAGCCCGGTTTCGACGACATGCTTCGCCAGCTCGATGCCGCCTTGCACAGCGTGCATGGCGGCCAGCTGGCCGATACCATCGCCATGCAATACCCCGTGGCCTTGATCGACGAATTCCAGGACACCGATCCGCTGCAGTGGCGTATCTTCCAGCGCATCTATGTGGATCGGCCCAATACCGGCCTGCTCCTGATCGGTGATCCCAAGCAGGCCATCTACGCGTTTCGCGGCGCGGACATCCATACCTATCTTGCCGCGCGCGAGCAGGCGCAATCGCCCACCTGGACACTGGCCACCAATTACCGTTCCACCTCGCCGCTGGTGGCAGCGGTCAATCGCGTTTTTCAATACGCCGACCAATGGCAACAGGGTGCGTTTGCATTCGGCCGTGGCACGGAGGGCCTGCCGTTCCAGCCCATAGACGCTGCCGGCAGCAAGCGCAGCCTTCGTTACGATGGCCAGCCGGTTGCGGCGATGCGCATGGAAGTTTTTTCGAGCGATAAACCACTGGGTGTCGGCGCGTACATGGAAACCGCTGCCGCCTACGCGGCGGCGCACATCGTGGACTTGCTGGAAGCCGCACAAGCCGGGCATTGCGGTTTCGTGGACGAAAAAGGTGCGCACACCGCGTTGCGTCCGCGCGATATCGCCGTGCTGGTGCGCAGCAGGCGCGAAGCTGCGTGCATTCGCAGCGCGCTACGCCAACGCGGCGTGCATAGCGTTTATCTGTCGGAAAACGATTCGGTCTACGCCACCGAGCAGGCACCGGATGTGTTGCTGTGGCTGCGAGCCTGCGCCATGCCCGCCTCCGATCGCGCCATGCGCGCGGCGCTCGCCAGCGCCACCATGCAGCGCAACCTGGAGGAACTCGATCGCCTCAACCACGACGAAGCCTACTGGGAATGGTGCGGCGAGCGCTTCCGTGAACTACAAAGCCTTTGGCAGCGGCACGGTGTATTGGCCATGCTGCACAACCTGCTGCACACCTTCGACCTGCCGGCACGCCTGCTCGCCACGGGCAACGGCGAACGCGCGCTGACCAACCTGCAACATCTGGCCGAACTGTTGCAACACGCAGCGGCCAATCTCGATGGCGAATACGCCCTGATCCGCTACCTGGCCGCACAGATGGCGCGTGCCTGCGAAGGCGAGGCGGAAACCGGGGAAGAACACGTGGTGCGCCTGGAAAGCGAAGCCGACCTGGTGAAAGTCATCACCATCCACAAGTCCAAAGGCTTGCAGTACCCGATCGTGATGCTGCCGTTCGTCAGCCGTTTCCAGGACCCGCCACGCGGCAGCGTGCAACCCTGGCACGACGAGGCCGGCAAGACCTGGATCGATCTGCAACCCGATGCACTCGCACAGCAGCGCATCGAACGCGAACGCCTGCAGGAAGACCTGCGCCTGTTCTACGTGGCGCTGACACGCGCCGAACATGCCTGCTGGCTGGGCGTGGGCTGCGTGGCCGATCGCAACAAGCCGTTGCTGCATCGGTCCGCCTTCGGCTATGTGCTTTCCGGCGGCGAGCAAGCGATCGAACCACTCGATCTGCTCGCACGCCTGGAAGCGCTGCGAGATGGTTCACAGGACATCGAAGTGCATGTCGCAGAAGACGCGCCAGGCGCACGCGTCTATCGGCCGTTGCACCGCCCGGGCAACGAACGCCAGGCGCGCATCTATACCCTGCCACCGCCCGAATCCTGGTGGATATCCAGCTACAGCGCGCTGACGCACGGTGATGGTGAAGCCATGCGGCAGGCCGCACCGGAAACAGCTACCCAGGATGTGCTCGCGGAAGTGGCGCGTGAACCGGTGGAATGGACCGCACCCGCCATCGATTACGGCATGCACGCCTTTCCGCGCGGCGCGGATGCCGGCACGTTCTTGCACGATCTGCTGGAATGGATCGCCGAGGCCGGTTTTGCGGCCGTCGCCCGTCACACCGCCCAGTTGGAACAGCACATTGCACGTCGCTGCCAACGGCGCGGCTGGCAGGCGTGGATCGCGCCGTTGAGCCAATGGCTGCCTGCCTTGCTGCATGCACCGCTGGCATTGCCAGATGGCCGTACGCTGGCGCTGGCGCAGCTAGCGGACCGCAAACGCTATCAGGCCGAGCTTGAATTCTGGTTCGAAGCCCACCGCGTGGACACGCAACAGTTGGATCAACTGGTTACCCGCCACACGCTGGGTGGCCTGCCGCGCCCTCCGCTGCCGCCTAACCGCGTAAACGGCATGCTCAAAGGCTTTATCGACTTGATCGTCGAGCAGCAGGGTCGCTACTACGTGATCGACTACAAATCCAATTGGCTGGGCGGCAGCACCGCGGCCTACGATGCCGCTATCATGCGCGAGGTCACCCTGCAATCGCGCTACGACTTGCAGTACGCCATCTACACGCTGGCCTTGCACCGCCTGCTGCGTGTAAGGCTGCCTGGCTACCGTTACGAACAGCATGTCGGCGGCGTGCTGTACCTGTATCTGCGCGGCGTGGACCCGTCCGGGCATGGCATGCACACGGAGCGTTTGCCATTTGCCTTGGTCGATGCGATGGACCGCCTGTTTGCACAGGAGGCGACCGCGCATGTCGCGTGATGCCTTGCTCGCGATGCTGGCCGATGCGGTAGCACGGCGAGTGCTGCGCCCGCTGGATATGGCCTTTGCACGGTTCATCGGCGAGTGCGATCCGCACGCCGATCAGACGCTGCTGCTGATGGCTGCGCTGGCAAGCCGGCAGTTGGGCGATGGCCATCCCTGCCTGGATCTGCGGGCGCTGGATGCCTTGGCGTTGGAACAAGAGTGGCCGCCGGCATGGCTTGAGTTGCTTTCCAGCACGCCCGTGCCGAGCTCGCCGTTGATGGCAGGCTCCGATGGCATGCCTGTCGAAGCTCCGCTGGTGTTGGATGGCCATCGGCTGTATTTGCGGCGCTACTGGAACTACGAATGCCGTGTCGCTGCCGGCATTGCGGCACGGCTTGGCGACAGCATGTTGCCCGCCGAAGCGCTGCACGGCGAGTTGCAGCGCTTGTTTCCCACCGCCGCGGACGGCGCCATCGCGTGGCCGCGCGTAGCATGCGCATTGGCGGCACGCGGCGCCTTCAGCGTGATCACCGGCGGCCCAGGTACCGGCAAGACCACCACGGTGGTGCGATTGCTCGGCCTGCTGCAAACCCTGCAGCTGCGCGGCCACGACGTACCCTTGCGCATTCGGCTCGCCGCCCCGACCGGCAAGGCCGCCGCGCGCTTGAATGCATCGATTGCGCGCCAGATCGCGTTGCTCGACGTGGCAGATCACGTGCGCGCCGCGATTCCGCGCGAGGTAGAAACCCTGCATCGCCTGTTGGGCGCACGCCCGGATAGCCGCCGCTATGCGCACGACAACCGCCATCCCCTGCACGTGGACGTGCTGATGATCGACGAAGCGTCGATGATCGACCTGGAAATGATGGCTGCCGTGCTGGATGCGTTGCCGCCGCATGCACGGCTGATCCTGATCGGTGACAAGGACCAGCTTGCATCGGTGGAAGCCGGGGCGGTGCTGGGCGAATTGGGACGTCGCGCCGAACAAGGCTGCTATACCGCCGCCACCGCGCGCTGGTTGCTGGCGGCGAGCGGTGACGACGTCGGGGCATTTGTTCGCGACGATGCGCAAGCGCTCGACCAAAGCATCGCCATGTTGCGCAGCAGCCATCGCTTCGATACCGCCAGCGGTATCGGGCAGCTCGCCGCGGCCGTGAACGTGGGCGATGCGGCAACGGTCAACAGCTTGCTCAACTGGCCATCGACCGATATCGCGTGGATGACGTCCAGCAGCAACGCGACGTGGGCGATCGATGGGCAAGCCGAGCGGCCGACACAGAGCGGGCCGCAAGGCTTCCGGTTCTATCTCGAACGATTGCAGCAACGGCGTCCCGCGCCGAGCGCCGGCGATGCAGCGTACCGGCAGTGGGCACACGAGGTGCTGGAGGCCTTCAATCGCTTCCAGGTGCTGTGTGCCGTGCGCCGAGGGCCCTCGGGCGTCGAACAGCTGAACCGGAATATCGCCGCCCTATTGTTGGCCACCGGCTTGATCGCATCGGACCGCGGCTGGTACGAAGGCCGGCCGGTGATGATGACCCGCAACGATTACAGCCTGGGACTGATGAATGGCGATGTCGGTATCGCGCTGCGCATGCGTGGCGCCGATGGCGAGCTGCGCTTGTACGTGGCATTTCCGATGACGCGCGAAAGCCCATCGCCCGACGTGCAGGACGCTGGCGCACAGGTGCGCTGCGTATTGCCATCGCGGCTGGGCGATGCGGAAACGGTCTTTGCGATGACGGTGCACAAGTCGCAAGGTTCGGAATTTGAGCATACCGCGCTGGTGTTGCCGGATGACGCGCCCGCCGTGCTGACGCGGGAGCTGCTGTATACCGGGATAACGCGTGCCCGGCGATGGTTGACCCTGGTCGGCACGCAGGCGTCGATCGAGCACGCATTGGCGCAGCGCACACGGCGCTACTCGGGATTGGCGGAGAGGTTGATCGATTCGCAGCTTGGATGAGGCCACGCCCGACATGTCATGCGGCCCCAGGAAATGGTGGGGTTCGCTTTCCGCCCACATCCACCGACGCGGCTCATCGCTACCAGCACTTGCCGTTTGTATTCGCGCCACTATCCCTATCCGGCAATTTGCGCCCCGCATGGTCGATGGACAGGCTGCCGCACACATCATCGCTCTGCCGCCCGACCGGCGTGGCTATCGCCATGAAATCCTGTCCATCATCACCCATCACGCTGATCGCCAATTCGTAATACCCATTTGGCGACAACGCCGGCTCACCGTAACCAAGCTTGCTCAAATCGTCCGCGTAGCGGTTGTAGGTGGCGTACCAGCGCTCCTGCGCCTGGGCAATTGCCATCAAGGTGTGGTGCGCGTCCGTACGATGCGAGCGCAATACGTAGCGGGAATAGGATTGCGACGCCAACGCCGCCAGCATCGCGGCTATCGCCATCACGATAAGCACTTCGATCAAACTGAAACCACGCACACGCTCCATCGCCGCGCCTTACGAATCCGGCGTCAACAAAGACCATGAACGGCGACGCCACAAGGGGCCGTCCAAGGTTAGCGGCACATCCAGTACGCTGCCGCTTCCTTTCAGCTTGATACCCGGCAGGACCAGCCTGCCGCCGCCCGCTGGCATCACCGTCGGCAAGCTTCCTGTCGTCGGTGGGTTTTGCACCAGCGCGCCAGCATACGAAGCGCCACCAAAACCGAAGATGGACCGCGCGCCGCCGGTGGCGGCATCCACGGCCATGATGGCGCCGGAGGGTGTATCGCCATCGGGAATGAGGGTGCTTACCAGCACGGTGTTGGTGTTGAACAATGCCGTCGGCGTAGCCACGACACGTTCGCCCGCCGCGAGACGCAAATCGATACGCCAGCCACCGGCCTGCGCTGAAACCGGGTTCGACGTGAGGGTACGCAGGACCGCACTACTGCCGGACGTGGCATCGGTGACCGTCTGCTCGCTCAATACTTGTTGCTGAAGACTGTCGCGCAGCACGGTCGTCACCCGGTTCTTGAAGCCGACGAGATACATGATGTGCACGA
>NZ_DAIOEU010000036.1:0-21774 GCF_036746095.1 Dyella sp. | reverse complement strand
TCGCGCAGCACGGTCGTCACGTTGCCTTGGCTATCGATCCGATCGCGTATGCCGTAGATCGCCTGCGTCGTGGTATCGCTTTTGTCGCCATCGCCGAGGTATTTGCCGGTGCCGAAGACGACCATGAACCGGTTGGTGATGGGATCTGGAAAAAGGCGCGGCATGGCCGTAATCGGCTGTGGCCCTTGTTGCGCTGGCCGGTATGCCAAGCCCACCTTCCACGCTGATGGATTCGATGCAGCCAGATCGAAACGCCACAGATTGCCGGCAAGGTCGCCGGCAAAAGCGACATCATCGACCTGGTCGTTGTCGTAATCGCCGAGCACCGGCGTGCTCAAGCCGTAGCTGCTCACGCCGCTGATGGATGGCGTCTTGAGTTCGGCCATCACGGCGCCGGTTTGCGCATCCAGCACAAACAGCGCGCTGTAGCTGGGCGGCGTGCCTGTTGCTTCGTCGCATCGGGCTGGCTTGTCCGGCTTGCTGCAATCGGCAAAGTAGCCGTTTGGCACCAGCACGGCCCAGCGGCCGTTTGCCAGCCGCGCGACGGCCGGCTGCCCGTAGGTGTAGCCGAGGTCCGCGGGATTGTAAGTAGCGCCAGTTTCCGTTTCGCCGCCAGGCATGCTGGCATCGAACTCCCATAGCACGGTGCGCTCAGGGAATCTTTCGCTGATTGCCATCGGGTCGGTAATGTCCAGCGCGTAGAAGCCACGACCGCCAAGCCCCAATCCGCCAATCAGCAGGCTGTGCCATTCGTGCCGGCCTTGCTCGCTGAAGAACACGTCGCGCGTAACCGGTGTGGCATCCACGGTCGGCTGGAATTGAAAATCCCGTGCATGCGTGAGGTTGCCAAGATTGCCGTATGCCGCGCGCGGCACATAGGCCCAGCGTTCCCTGCCTGCATCGGGTGTGCTTTCATGGCTGGTGCAAAGGCCCTGCTGGTCCTGTTCCTTGCATGCTGGAACGGGGGCATGGAACGCATGCAGCATGCCGTCGTTGGCGGCGACGTAGAGCATAGGCGGACGATCTGCGTGCTTCTCCACAAACTGCGCGTAGCTTTGCGCATTCACGGACATTTCCGGTGCATTGCTGGCCTTTGGCCACGTGTCGACATAATTGCCGGTGGGATTGGCCACATACACCGCTTGCGAATGCATGATCGCACCCAGCACGCTGCGACGCGGACGCAGGCTGTCATCGCGTTCCAGTGAACGGACGCCACGCAAATAATCGACGCGCGCTTCCAACGTATCAGCCGGGCTTTCCGGTGACGGTGCCATCAAGCCGCGCTTTTCGCTTTCGTCAAAGGGCGCTGCGGGTTCGAACGCCATGCCGGCGAGCGTGCCGTCTTGCCGCCGATTTGCGGTGAGCATGGTGCGGCCGGCAGGTGGTGTAACCAAGGGCTGGCTGAGCAGCGATCCGGCATCCCACACGGTGCCCGTCGCGGCGCCGTCCGCATTCAACGTGGCGGCTTTCAGTACGCCGGACCAATCGACGGGATCGTAGCCACCAAGAAAAGCGAGCGTGCCATCCGTCAACACGGTGTTGCTCAAGGCAAGTGTTGCCAAGCCGGGCGAGGCGCGCGAGCGATCCAGCGGCAGCGGGCTCAATTCCACCGTGCCGGGAAGACCGGCCTCCGTCGCCTGCAACGTGGCGATCAGCAGGGCGCAGGCCCATGCCAACGGTTTGCCAACGTGCTCAAGGATGCAGCGGCGCATTGAAGGTACTCTGCACCACGGCCATCACGTTGATGCTGCCTCCTGTCGCGCGTGCGGTGATGCGATAGACATGCACGTCGATCTGGCCGCCGTTGTTCGGCCCGGTATTGCCGGATTCGTGTAATCCGCCCACACCTGGCGGACGCTCGCTACCGAGGTCCTCGATGATGTAGACGGGGGTCTTCGCCAAGGCGGGCGTGTAGCCGTCGCCCTTGGGCATCACGTAGGGAACGCCAATACCGTCGATCCAACGTGTTGCAGATTGGAATCGGGTTACGGCACCGTTCGCGGCGTAAGGCGCGCTATCGGCGCGATAGATCACACAACCATCATCGTGCGTAATGGTGGCTTCCTGGCAATGCAGGCGCCCGCCCGCCTGGCCCGCCAACCACCACAGTTTATATTCCGCGCCGCGAAGTGCCGTTTCCGCGCTCATGCGTGCTTGCTGGGCATTGCGAAAACTGCCGGCCATGCGTTCCTGCAGCAGCGAATGTTGCGAGGCTGCGATGGCCAGCATGCTTAGCAGCACGAGGAAGACCAGGGCCATGAGCAGCGCAAAACCGTTGTGCGTATTGACATGACTCGATCTTCTTCGCATTCCCTGCAACCTCACTACGGATTGGCATTGCGCACGGCAACGACCGCCGTGAACTCCCGTCGCAACACGGGCAAGGGAAATCCCTGCTGCAATGGCGTGACCTTGCGATCATCGGCCGTCGGCGCCGCGGGCGTGAATATCCCATCCGCCGCATAGCTGTAGGCCAACTCATCCGGCGTCAGTGAGTAGAGCGGATTCTGCCCGGACATCAGCAAATCGACTTCAATCAAGCTGACCGCCCCCCACAGGCAACCACGGTCGCTGCTGCCTGGAATAGCCACCGGTACCGAAGGACAATCGGCACGTGTGCTGTTATCGACCTGTTCGGCGCTGTAATAGCGCAGCGTGCCATCGGATTGCTGCACGCCATACTTGAAATCCAGGCGTTCCACGCCGCGCGCGATTTCCTCGCCGCTACCGCCGCTTTGCGAGGCATCGCCGCCATTGACTCGCCGCATCAAGGCACCGGTCGTATGGCCCATGCCGTCGCCGTTGTCCTTCACGCGCAGGTAATAGGTCACGGTCCGCATGTCACGGCTGACGCTGAACAACTTCGGCGCTGCCATGTTCTGAAAAACATGCGGCTGCGCGAAGTTCGCACCGGTGGACGTGAGTGTAGTGCCGCCCATACCGGTGACGGCGAAGATCTGCGCGCTGGAGCAATCAGCCAGCATCACCAGCGACGAATCCTTCTTCACATCGCTCGTTTTCGGCTCGCCTGGCAACGGATTCAACTGGATGGTCAGCGAGCCATCCGCATGGCTGGTCAGCTTGCTGCCGGCGGCACTCCCCTGCGGCACGATTGCCCAGCCGCCCGCCGCATTGAGATAGCGCACTGTGAGCACCGACGCGCCGATCACGCGGCTGTCCACACCTTTGCCCATTGCCGGGATGCTGAAACCAGCAGGGTTGCGCTTGTTGCTCGGTTCGACCGGCGTGCAACTACTCACCGTGCAGTCGTAGCCGCGCATCATCAGAAACGAAGGCAGGGAATAAGGACCGCGTGGCTCCGACGGGTACGCGCCGCCCCAGCCAGTGCTCACGTCGCTCAGTGCGCCCATAAGTGCGTTCGGATCACTGGCATAGACGGTAGGCAGACGTGGCCCATCCAGATATGGGCCCGCGACGCTCGCGTGTGCTGTGCCGCCGGTACCGTTGCAATACTGTGCGCCCGCCATGGCAAGGTCGTTCCTGATCTGCGTGATGGCAAAGCGGCCTTCTTCCTGCAAGCGCGCCAGCTGCTCCTGGCCCTGGCGACTGTTCGAGGTGGAGGTAAATACCGCCACGATGCCCAGGCTCACCAGCAGGCCCAACGCCATCGCGATCATCAGCTCGATCAGGGAGAGCCCCCGGCAGCGGTTCACGGCTGGAACGTCCAGGTGAAGGTTTGCCGTAAAGCCTTGGCGTCGACGGAGTGTCGCTCGGCCCAGCGGATCGTCATCGAGCAGATACCGCCGTAAGGCGGCCTCAAGGCGATTTGTTCGCGAGACGGCGCGTGCAGCACGCCGTCTTGGTCGCATCGAACCGTGGCTTCCGGGCCTGGCGGCAGAAACGTCTTGAGCTGGCTGCTCCAGCTCTGCCGATCATGTCGCGCCAGTTGGCTTGGCGTGCAGCCCTTGTCGCAATCCTGCGCACTGGCGTCCGGATAGCTACCGTCGTAATCGCCGTTCCACACGCCGATCAGGTTCGCGTGCATGCGTTCGGCCATGTTCTGCGCGAGAAAGCTCACCTGCGTGCGCAGGTACGCTGACTGATTGGCGCGCGCCGCCATCGCCATCAAGCCGGCCGCCCCGATCAGCCCGAGGCTGAACACCAGCATGGCCACCAGTACTTCAATCAGTGTGACGCCTCGTGGACACGACGACAGCGGCATCGGCACCCTTCCCTATGAACCTCCGCACACTGTGGCCGCACAACCACATCCGCGTCAGTCGGCCACCGCCCCACATTGCGGTCCGAATCCCACCAACGCGACAGAGCTTGCAGGCCGCAAGAGCCCCCCTTAAACTAGGCGGCTCCGCCGGAATAGCTCAGTTGGTAGAGCGGCGCATTCGTAATGCGTAGGTCGTAGGTTCGATTCCTATTTCCGGCACCACGCTGTAACAGAAAGGCCGCCACGAAGGGCGGCCTTTCTGTTACTGGACCATCCGCTTGTCAGGCGGATCAGACTCACGGCGTTGCCGCCACATCTGCGAACTCCGGCTCCAAACCACGTCGTCAGGCGTCAGCTTCCGGAATTCCTCAAGGATGCCCTTGTTGATTCCCCAGTTTCGCTGGCGGTTCTTGTACACGTGGTGTTCGCCGAAGGTCATGCGTATGCCGCGTGCAGCGGACGATTGCACCAAGCGATTTTGCCGCCGGTACTGATCGAGCATCCACCGCGCCACGGCCTTCTCGTCCTCCGAAGTGTTCATATCACCTCCGATGGCCTGTAGGTGTCCTCGCCCAAGAGGGACGGGAGGGCGCTACGACGGGCGCCTCCGGGTGCTGTGCAGATGTACTCCAGACAGCCCTTACGGACCCGGATATACGCGCGCACATGCACCGTCTTGGCGTGGGACATATGTCTTCCTGCAAGCCGGATTTGTGAGGGCGATATCGTAATTCCGGGTCCCAGGGGGCTATACTCCCTGCGTTGTTTAGGCCGCGGAATCGGCAGAGGGACGCCCTCAACTGCCGTGCCGTAATGCCGGTACGGAGGTTCGGAACATCGTTGTAGGCACCCTTGCCGGGGTGTTTCCAACTCCGAACCAACCGCACCAGCGTTTGCCTACCTAGCGCCTCAACTCAAGCCTGTTTCGCGACGGGGAACTTGAGTTGGGGCGTTGCTTTGTCTGGGCCACCCGCGGCGGTAATCAGAGGGCGGCCATGTTCTCTCCTCATGACGATTCATCCTTCGCCGCTTCAGCGGCCTCGGCCTCCTCATCGGCCATCGTTTCCCTGTAATTGTTGATGATGAACTCGATCATCTTGACGACGGAGATCCACTGCCTGTCAGTCATGCCTTTGGGCAAGATGATTGCGCCGTCCTTCCCTGCGATAGGGATGGGGATGCTGATCATCGAGTCATCGTGAGTTTTCGCCGGGTGCTTCCTGTCGTGTTGGGTTTGTTCCGGCGCAGCAGGGGTGATCGGCGTCGCAAGGTTAGGTTTGGTCTTCCGCTTTGTCGTCGGTGCGACAGTCGGTGCCTTAACGTGAGGACTGACCTGAATCCCCGCGTCCCGTGAAGCCGCCAAAAAGAAGCTGATGCACTTTCCGAGCGTCGAGCCGGAGACTTCGTACTCGCGGAACTTGTCCGTCATCTGCTGAGTCGTCGCCGACTTCAGATTGAAGGTGCCGTTCGTCAACGCCGAGTAGCTTTTCTCGATCATCGCTTTGAGCATCGTATTCGACTGCGCTTCATCAGCGGCGAGATACTCATCGAGCAGCTTGGTGCGCGCGCCATCGTTATCGATGAGCTTGAACCACTTCAACGTGGCAATGAGAGCCGCCTGCTCCGATCCCGACCGCTTCCGGAGCAGACCAAGGCTGCGGTCGATTACATCAGGGAGGACGTCATGGGAACGAAGCTCCGCGATGAGCGTCTCGAAGCTCTTGTAAGAGGTATAGGGGGGCTTGATTGCCTTGTCGTTCACGAACGCCTCCGCAGGTGCGGTAGATTTTCGCGCAGCGTACACCCTCCTGAAGCCATGTTCAACACATCAGAAAAATTCGGCATAGACCAACTCATGCTGAAAATTTTTGTAATTTTTTCCATTCAAATATTTGATTCATAAAGAAAGCATAGACTTATACACAGGCTATTGCATTGTTTTGTCTCAAATGATGAGCCTGAAATCATGTCGGGAAAAACACTCTAGAAAAGTCCTGGCTATTGATCCTTTCTACGGAAGCGGTGGTTTCGTTATAAAACGTGTAGTGCGGGCCTGTATGTGGGCCATTGTGCGCTCTGCTAGGTTCTCTGCAACTGATTTGCGCTACGGGAATATCCAGCGTGGACTCTCGCCCCAGCAGGGACTGTGACGGGGAGCCGCCAGCCCCGGGAGGTTTGGATGCGCCCGGCCACGAGCCCGCCAGCGAATCGGGCCGTAGGCCGTATTCCTCGCGCATTTCGGCCTTGGTCCGGGAGACGATCCGCCCGGACGCGACGTACTGCCAGCGGTAGGTGCGTTCGTTAGCCCCTCAAAGGGAACTGATAAACCATGGCCCACCTAAGGAACCTCTGAACAAATCGGAATGGACGGCCAGACATCCCTTCGCCGCTCCGAATCCAGGAAATCGAATGCGTACTTGTGACACAACTTCCCGAAAATGCAGCCGTTCTTTACGCAACCGCAGGCGTCGTTGCCATCAGTTGGCGCCTGACCATCCACAGGTTTGGCTTAACGCCACGAGGGCTTGCCGTCATGGCGCTTTCCGATACCGGCATTCGCAAGGCCCCAGCCAGCAGGCCCACCGATAAGCCGCAGAGGCTCTGCCGATAGCGGCGGACTGTACCTGCTAGTCGACACGAACGGCTTCAAGTGGTGTCACCTCGATTGCCGCTACCGCTACGACAGCAAGCGCAAGACCTTGAGCGTAGGCACCTACCCGGAAACCGGTCTTGCCGATGCACGAAAGCGACGCGACACCGCGCGCAAGCATACGGGCCGGCATCGACCCTGGCGCGCATCGCAAGGCAGAAAAAGCTGTTGGCACACGCCGCATACTGCTTTGCCGTCATCGCAGAGGAATGACTTACCAAAGCAAGCCGGCAAGATGTCACCCGCCCCTTTGAAGCCCCATCGGTACCGTCGCTTCCGACCCCATGCTCAGCTCGCAATGTGCAGATGCTCGATCGCTGACGGCGCGGGCCCAAGCGTGGCACGGCTGCGGCAAGGCGGGCGCCGTGCTCGCGCTTGCTGGAACCGCATCCTGGGCGACCGGCTCGCTGCTTTGCGCCGCGACTGGCGCGGCTCGCGATGCTTTGATCAGCCTGGCGACGCAACTGACCTCAGCCGGAGCAGTGCTCGGCTCGATCGCCGCCACGACGCGTCTCGCAAGTACCCCACCGTCGGCATCGGCCGCGCTCGCGTTGCTCGTCGTAGCGAGCACGCTGATCGGCTACGACGTGTTTTCAACGCTCAGGTTTCGACGACGCTCGCCAATACGTTCCATTATGCGGCGCCTGTGATCGCTGTTTCTCTCCGCGCTGCAGTTGCATGAGTCGTTGACGCTCGTGACGCTAATTTCTGGCGGCATCGCCCTGGTGGGTGCCGCGCTGATGATCGACTGGAAGTAGTCCTGCGAACGGCGTGCCATCCACCCTTTCGCAAATCTCTGAGTTCAACCTGAGTATTCGATCATGACAGACACAACTCGCCCCACCCTGGTATCGCGCATGTTCAGCACGACTCGCCAGCAGACTCATTATCTGGAGATCGGGCCGGCCAACGGACAATTGATGATCTTCCTTCATGGCTGGCCGAGCATCAGTTTGATGTGGCGAGCCCATATGAATGCCTTTGCCGCCGAGGGTTGGCACTGCGTCGCGCCGGATCTGCGCGGCTATGGGGATTCTTTTGCGCCTGAAGCCAACGACGCTTACACCATCAAGGCAGTTGTGACGGATATGACCGAACTCCATGACCAACTTGGTGGCAAACCTGCGATATGGGTTGGGCACGACTGGGGCAGTGTCGTGGCCGCCGAGTTGTCTGCGCACGAGCCCGAGCGCAGTCGGGGCGCCGTGCTGACCTCACTGGCATATCAACCCCAGGGGCATGCCCTGCGTACAGTCGTTCCACTAATCGACCGGGCGATTTATCCGGCCGACCTGTATCCCGACGGCCAATGGGACTACTACCGCTACTACACGACCCATTTCAACGCGGCGATAGCCGACCTCGATGCGGACCACGCAGCATCGCTGGCGTCGATTTTTCGCTCGGGTAACCCTGATGGCATCGGCAAGATTTCGCCGAACGCGGTGGTGACGCGCAACGGAGGGCGCTTCGGTGCCGCCCATCGTGCGCCACCGGCTCAACCTGACCTGGCTCTTTGGCCGCGGGCGGACTTCGACGCGCTAGTGCAGAAGTTCAAGATTCGTGGCTTCCGTCCCGCCTGCGCGTGGTATCTGAACGATGAGGCCAACATCGCTTACGCACGCAGAGCGCCCGACGGCGGTCGACTCTCGCAACCGGTGCTGTTCGTCAACGGCGAATTCGATCAGATTTGCAGCATCACCGGAAATAGCCAAGGCGACCCGATGCGCGCGGCGTGCGCAGACCTGATGGTGACAACGATGCCGGCCGGACACTGGTTGCCGCTGGAATGTAAGGCAGAGCACATCGAAGCTATCCACGCCTGGCTTCGGAGCAAAAATCTTTAAGCGAGAAACCTCTCGGAACGTCTGCATCAGCTAGTGTCTCGCGGCGCACCCAGCAGGCGTTTTTGTTCTCCGCGACCTCGACCACACGTATACCAACAAGGGGCGCAGGCTGGGGTGAGCGAACGCGAACCCGAACACTCCGCTGCTTACATCCCATGCTGAGGTTGAGCTATGCCTCCTCCAACCCACGAGATGACTTGCGCTACAAGGCGAACTCACAACCGCTCCGCCTCCACATACTCCACCGGGACCGGCTTCACTCGCGCCGCCCACACCACGCCCGCCACAAGCAGCACTATGCCGAATAAAGTTTGCACACCGGGCAGTTTTCCCCGCAGCGCAAACGCATAACTCAGAGCCGCGAGCGTTTCGAACACGATCAGCTGTCCGGCAATGGCGGTGGGCAATCGCTGGCTTGCTTCGTTCCAGCACGTCGTGCCTATCCATGAAGCGAACAGGCCGATGGCCGCCATCAAGGTTATGAATGCAACCGGACGCGGACCCAATGGCATCGGAAAGTGACTGCCACTGGCATGCATGCCCAACCACAGCAACGCATAACCGACGAGCGCCAAGGGCAAGGTGGCGATGCCTTGCGCCGTCGCCCAGGTGCGTGGGTTGCGTCCGGGATGGTGGCGGAGCCAGTCGGCGTTGCGCAGCGGATACCACGTCCAGCACGCCACGGAAACGCAGGCGAGCAAGGCGCCAATGGCGTAGCGCAAGAGCTCGGCGTGACTTTGGGCTTTCAATCCGGACAACTCCGCTTGATTGACACAAGCGATGCCCGCGGCGATCAGCAGCAATGACGGCGCCAGGCGCCCCCATGGCAAGCGGCCGTCGCGGCGCGCATTGCGCAGGTTGGCGGCCATGGCGATCACCACTGGCAACGTACCGATGATCATCGTGGGAAGCGGTGCGCCGGCGCGCTGGATCGCCGCCGCCAGGCACACGTAATAAAGCAGGTTGCCGACCATGGCGAGCTTCAACGCTTCCAGCCAGTCAGCACGGGTCAGTTGGCGCAACGCGGCGCGGTCCAGCCACGCCAGCGGGAGGGCGATCACGCCAAAGGCAAGATAGCGGCCGACCGATTGCAGTGCGGCCGGGTATTCCGGCACCAGCAGTGGGCCGACGAAAACCAGTCCCCACATCAGGCCGGCGAAGAGTGCGTAAAGCGTTCCTGTCCACATGGCGCATAGCATCGGCGCAATGGCTTGCGGCCGTCTTGTACGAGATTGCTATTGCTGTAGCGCGCGCTGGTAACGTGCCGGCGTGGTGCCATAGCGGCGAGCGAAGGCCCGGGTAAGGTGCGCTTGATCAGCCAAGCCGGTGGCGGCGGCGACCTGCGCCGGCGCGGTGCCCGTGGCAAGCAGACGCTTGGCCGCGGAGAGGCGGAAAGCCATCAGCATCTGCTGCGGCGTGGCGTGATGGCGTGCCTGGAACTGGCGTAGAAAATGAAACGGACTCAAGCCTGCCACGATGGCAAGCTGATTCAGCGTGACACGCTCGGCCAGATGCGCACGCAAGTAGTCGATCACCGGCTCAAAGCGCGAAAGCGCTTCGGCATGCGCCACACGCGGCACGCGTGCATGGCGGCGGAATTCTTTTAAAAGCCCAAACAGCAGGCTGTCGAAGGCGAGCGGTTCGCGCACTTGCCATAGCGCATCGAGCAACGCCATGATATGCCGCGCAGCCGCTGCATCGGCATGCACCGCATCGCCGAACCACCAACCGGATTCACCGACAATCTCCGCTACCGCCGCTTGGTCGATGTAGACCATCCGATAGCGCCAACCACCATCCGTCTCGGCGCAGCCGGTATGCAATTCGTCCGGGTTCATCAATATCAACGAGTCGGGCGGCGCCAGGTGCTCGGCCCCGCGATACCGAAAGCGTTCCACGCCGGATTCGATCGCACCCAGCCCGAAACTTTCATGCACATGTGGCTCGAAGGCATGCCGCACGATATGCGCACGGTACAACTCGACGCCCGGACGATGCGCCGGGCAACGGAATTCGGCGGTGTCCGCGGAGTTGTCGAAGGAGAGGGGAACGCCTTGCATGAGCGGATGATGGCAGGCCGCGCCAATAACGAAAAGCCCGGCTTTTGCCGGGCTTTTCAAGCAACTTCTGTTGACGCCTGATGGTGTCATTCCCCGTAGTAACGCGTGGTGTAAACCACAGTGCGGGTAACGACCGGTGGCGGGGGCGGAGCTTCATACACCACGGTGGCAGGTCGATAGACCACGGTCGGGGCTGGTGCGTAATAAGCCGGCGCAGGCGCGACGGCGTTTTCCACCAGGCCAGCCACGGCGCCTGCCACGACTGCACCCGCAATCCACCGGCCGCCGCTCCAATAACCACCGCCGCGGTGCCAATCGTGGTCATGCCAGCCGCGGTCATAGCCGCGATCATGCCAGCCGCCACGACCCCAGTCGCCTCGATGACCCCACCCATCGTGATCGTGCGCTGACGCAGCCAGCGGCGTAACCAACGCAGCTGCAACGGCCAAACCCATCAACATACGACTGACTGCTACGTGCTTGCTCATGACGACCTCCGTTGGTGTCGGCTGCGATCCTCTGCTCGACGCGCTTAATAAGCACTGAAGGTTTTCTTCCCGCTTATGCGACATGGTTCCGAACTCTGCTCTGCATCACACGGCATCATGTGCGCTTGTGTTGCCTCTCATGACAGGTGCTCGCATTTCGCGCAGAAAAGTGGGTTGAACCGCATCCCATTTAGCATTGGCTAACCACTTATGCGGGTATCATTCAGCCTTGTCGCCATTCAATGAGCGCCATGGAAAGCAGGGGTGAACGCAGTGTTCGATTTAGTAACCGATTGGGGGATTCAAGTATGAGCAAGTTCGCAATCAAGACTCTTTGCGCAGCGGTTGCCGTGGCCACTGCCGCCGGCCTGACCGGTTGCAGCCACCAGGCCAACGCGGACCCGGCGCTGGATGCTTCCCAGCAACAGCAGGCTGCGCAGGCAGCAGGCCCGCAGTACGCACAGGTGGTCAGCGTGACGCCGGTGCACCAGCACGTGAATACCCCCCATCAGGTTTGCCAGGATGTGGTGGTCAATCACACCGAGCCGCCGAAAGACCAGCACAACATCGCCGGTACCGCGATCGGTGCCGTGGCTGGTGGTTTGCTGGGCCACATGGTCGGCCATGGCAAGGGCAACACGTTGGCGACGGTGGCAGGTGCGGCAGCAGGCGGCTACGCCGGTAACCGCATCGAAAACGCCCACCATCAAAGCCAGGTGACCTCTACCACCGAGCACGAGTGCAAGACGGTGACCGATTCCAGCGACCGCGTCGTCGGTTACGACGTGCAGTACGTCTACAACGGTGTCACCCGTACCACACGCATGGATCATGATCCGGGCAACCGCGTGCAGGTGCAGGAAGGCGTAACGTCGGTGTCCGACGCTCGCTGAGCAGCAGATACCTCGCAGCTGTACCTGGAAGGTGGCGATCCATGGATCGCCACCTTTTTTATTGGCTCCGGTCTTCCCCTGTCATCACCCGCCATTCCGCCGGCCTGTCTGGATAATTGACAGCGCTGTCATATCCCAAGAACATGACCGCCACTTCCACGGGTCCGCCCCGCCGGCCCACCGACCGAGGATTGCGCATGCATCACACGCGAGGCGTCTGTTCGTTCCGTCTGGGCTTTCTATGCCTGTCCATGCTCGCCGTCGCCCTGCCCGCTTTCGTTCTGGCGCAGGAACAAGCCGGCGGCACCGTCGTACACCCGCAAACCTGGCCCACGGCGCACTCGCCGCTGCCGCCCGATCCACAGGGTGAGCGGCGCATCCAGGCCTTGCTGGCATCGATGAACACCGAGGAAAAGGTCGGGCAGCTCATCCAGGCAGACATCGGCAGTGCCACGCCGGAAGACGTGCGCAACTATCACCTCGGTTCCATGCTGGCCGGCGGAAATTCGAAGCCCGGCGGCGCACGCGTTGCCGATGGACCGCAGTGGCTTGCCTTGGCAAAAGCCTATGAACGGGCCGCCATCGACGTGCCGAAAGGACACCCTGCCATCCCCTTGTTGTTTGGCATCGACGCGGTACATGGCAACAACGGTGTCGTGGGCGCGACGATTTTTCCGCACAACGTGGGGCTCGGTGCCGCGCACGATCCCGACCTGATTCGCAAGATCGGCGCGGCCACCGCGGAGGAAGTCCGCGTGATCGGCCTTAACTGGGCGTTCGCGCCGACGTTGGCCGTCCCGCAGGACGTACGCTGGGGGCGCAGTTACGAAGGCTTTTCATCCAATCCCAAGCTGGTGGCGGAGTACGCGCCCGCAGCCGTGGAAGGCTTGCAAGGCAAACCCGGCACGCCGGATTTTCTCAACGCCGATCACGTGATCGCCAGCGCGAAGCATTTCCTCGGCGATGGGGGCACGCACAACGGCGTCGACCAGGGCGATGCGCAAATCAGCGAAGCGGCTTTGCGCGATATCCACGGCGCAGGCTACCCACCCGCGATCGATGCCGGCGTGCAGACGGTGATGGCGTCATTCTCCAGTTGGAACGGCGTGAAAATGAGCGCCAACAAGGGGCTGCTTACCGATGTGCTGAAAGATCGCATGCATTTCGACGGCTTCGTCGTCGGTGACTGGAATTCGCACGGCCAGGTGCCCGGTTGCAGCAACGATGATTGCCCTGCCGCCATTGATGCCGGGCTCGATATGTATATGGCGCCGGACAGTTGGCGCAGCCTTTATCAACACATGCTGCAGGAAGTGCGCAGCGGCGTGATTTCGATGGCGCGCCTGGACGATGCCGTTACGCGCGTGCTGCGGGTAAAACTGCGGCTTGGCCTGCTCGATGGCGAACCTGCCGCGCAACCGCTCGAGGGCAAGTTCGACCTGCTGGGCGGCGCGGACCATCGCGCACTGGCACGCCAGGCGGTACGCGAGTCGCTGGTGTTATTGAAGAACGAGCATCGCTTGCTGCCCCTGGATCCACGCAAGCACATCCTGGTGGCTGGCGACGGTGCGGACAATATTCCCAAGCAAAGCGGCGGCTGGACTCTCACCTGGCAGGGCACCGGCGTGACCAATGCGAACTTCCCGCATGCGCAATCGATCTGGAGCGGCATTCGCGAACAGGTACAAGCAGCTGGCGGCAAGGCGACGCTATCGGTGGATGGATCGTTCACACAGAAGCCGGACGTTGCCATCGTCGTGTTCGGCGAAGATCCGTACGCGGAATTCCAGGGTGACATGCCCAACCTCGCCTACAAGCCGGGCGATGACAGCGATCTGCAATTGCTCAAGCACCTGCATGCGCAGGGCATACCGGTGGTGGCGGTGTTCCTGTCCGGCCGCGTGTTATGGGTGAATCCGGAAATCAATGCATCCGACGCTTTCGTGGCCGCATGGCTGCCGGGCTCGGAAGGCGGCGGCATTGCCGACGTGCTGTTGCGCAAGCCCGATGGCAGCATCCAGTACGACTTCCACGGCAAACTTTCTTATGCATGGCCGCGTAATGCGGCACAGACGAACCAGGCCGATCCGAACCCGCTGTTCCCATATGGTTATGGCTTGCGTTATGCCGATAACGGCGATTTGCCAAAGCTTTCCGAAGATCCCGGCATCCGCCTGGATAACGCGCAGAGCGGCGTGTACGTGATGCGCGGCAAGCCTGCGAAAGGCTACTCGCTGGTACTTGCGGACGCAGGCGGCGATACCAAACCGGTCACCGCCATGCCCGCCAGCAGCCCACAGGGCGACCTGCGCGCGACGTCGGTGGATTATCACGTGCAGGAAGATGCGCGGCGCTTTGCGTGGATGGGCAAGCATGACGCGCAGTTCGCGATCATCGCCGACCACGCGCAGGACATCGCGCGCCAGTCCAACGGTGACATGCAGCTGGTGGCAACGCTGCGCGTCGATGAGCTGGGCAAGGGCAATGCCACGATCGGTGTCGCCTGCGGCGTGAACTGCCACGCGGAGGTACCGGTGCAGGCAGCGCTGGCTTCCTTGCAGAAGGGCCAGTGGGTTCGCTTTGGCGTGCCGTTGAAATGCCTGCAGAAGAACGGTGCCGACATGAGCCACGTCGATCGACCGTTCGTGCTGCACAGCGCGCCGGGCACGGCGATTTCGATTGCCTCGGTGACGCTGTCGTCGAATGCAGATCGAAGCGTGGCGTGCGCAACGCCCTGAGGTGCCTGCCCCTTCACCGTAAGTTGGGGTGAGGCGCAGCCGAACCCCAACATGGGCACGCATGGATCACGCGACGTCGGGGTGCGCGTCACGCTCACCCCAACCCATGCAAGCGTAAGGCGGGTTTACGCGCGCTCGGGTATCTCGCGCACGGCCCCGCTACGCTGCAAATATGCGCTGCACATCTGCTCCACCAGTTCGCGGTGTTTCGGCAGATCCCTCATCGCATGTGCCGAAACCTGCTGGATCGCGGCAAATTCGCGCCGCGCTTCGTCCATGCGCGGGAAACTGCTGCGCATCGCATCCAGATCCGTACGGAACTCCAAACCGTAAAGCACGTATTGCCAACTCGACGGCATGAACATTTCCAGGTCGGTCACGAAATCGAGGCGATGCGGCGGCCGATAGCGCCACGCTTTCAGGCGATCGCGCAGGGTTTCAGGGATGCTTGCCGGATCGGTATTGTCGACCCAGAACGGGTTATCCGTACGCTGCGTAAGGCAGTAATGCATCTTGATGAAATCCAGCACGCGCTCATAGCGCGCGCAGATCATCGTATTGAAGTGCTTCGCCGCACGCTCCATGTCGTCCAAGTCCAACGGCAGCAGGTGCGTGAGCAAATACGTACCGAGTTCAACCAGGGCGATGCCGGTTGATTCCAACGGCTCGACAAAGCCGCCCGCCAAACCGATGCCCACGCAATTGCCGCGCCAATGTTCGGGTCGATACCCGGTTTCAAACTTGATATGCAGCGGTTCCAGCCCCTCGGCCGCACTGCCCAGATGCTGGCGTATCACTTCTTCCGCCCGCGTTGCGTCGGAGTGGCGTGACGAATACACGTACCCAACACCACGCCGCTGTTGCAGGCCGATATCCCAAGTCCAACCGGCTTCCTGCGCGGTAGCGATGGTGTAGCACGCAATCGGCGTATCGGGACGCGGATATGGCACCTGCATCGCCACCGCACGGTCCACAAACAGCACATCGGTGCGGCTGCGGAACGGAGACGCCATGGCGTTGCCGATCAGCCGGCTGCGCAAGCCGGTGCAATCCACGTAGAGATCTGCACTCAGCTCGCCCAGCTCCTTCGTTACCAGGCTTGCGATGGCACCGCGCGCATCCAGCTCGACGCGTTCCACCGTGGCTTCATGACGCTTCACGCCCAGCCGCTGGCCATGCTTGGCCAGCACCATTGCCACGCGCGCCGCATCGAAGTGATAGGCGTAATTCATCGGGCCCTGGAAATCCGGATCGCTGGCGCGCTTGGGCCCGTGTCCCTGCGCAACCAGGTGGTATTGCATGGTGACCGCCTCGGCCAGTTGCATGCCTTGCGGCGCACCCCCAAGCAGCCAGTAAGGCAGCAGTTCCGGAGCACCCGGACGCTGGCTGGGCAGGCTGAAGGGATGAAAAAAACTGGCTCGTCCCTCGCTGCCGGGCGGCCGTACCCAATGGTCGTAGCGAATGCCCTGCTTGAAGGTCGCATTGGCCCCTGCCAGCAACTCGCCTTCGTCCAAACCGATCGCAGCCAGGGTGCCGCGGATCGAAGGAAACGTCGCCTCTCCCACCCCAAGCAGGCCGATACCGGGCGATTCCACCAGCTCCACGCGGATGCTGCCGGGCGCCGCCGCGTTCAGATGTTTAGCCAGGTAGCAGGCCACCAGCCAGCCCGCCGCCCCACCACCTACCACCAAGATGCTCTGCAAACGTGCCATGTCTTTGCCCTCCCCGGGCGTGCGTCATGTTGCTATGCGTCAAGCTTCTGCACCGAAAGCCGCCTACTATCCGTGTATGACAGCGCTGTCATATCGTACAGCACTGTCGTACCCCATGGGGCCAGCCGGGCGGACTGGGAAAAAAGGCAGGCCCACCTGACAACGCGAAATTCATTTTTTTTGGAGGGGATGAAATGACGCTTCACCACTCGGCCATGTACGTCGCGCTTGCCGCCGTGCTTGCCTCGGCCCCCGTTCTTGCTGCGGGACAGGACGCGACATCGCCGGCCACGACCAACAAGGACGGCGGACCGTCCAAACAGAAAGTAAAGAACCTGGAAACCATCCAGGTCACTGCTACCAAACGCGAAACCCCGCTACAGAAAACCCCGGTGGCCGTTACGGCGATCACGGCCGACGCACTCGACAAGGAACACGTACAGACCGTCCAGGACATCACCAAGCTGGTACCCGGCCTGCAGGCCACCAGCGAGGGCGACCATGGCGTGACCACGCTCACCATGCGCGGCATCGGCAATGACAGCGCCAAGACCGAATACGCCGATCCGGAAGTGGCATTGTTCATCGATGGCGTGTATGCACCACGCGCCGAATCGGCCACCAGCCTGCTGCTGGACATCGACAGCGTGCAGGTGCTGCGTGGCCCGCAAGGCACGTTGTGGGGCCGCAACTCCACCGCGGGTGCGGTCGACTTTGAAACCGTCAAGCCCGATATCAACGGCGGCTTTTACGGCAATGCGCAGATGTCGCTGGGCAGTTACAGCCAGACCGGCGAAAAGGCGGCGGTCAATCTGCCGATCAGCAACACGTTTGCGATGCGCGTGGCCGTGGCGCATGAGCAGCACGATGGTTACGTGAACTACCAGAACCCCGGCAGCGAACTGCCCAGTGTGGCGCAGCAGCAGCAGGCCTATCTTGCCAGCGGCGGCACGCTGGCCACGTTCCAGCCGATCAACCAAGCGCTGTATACGCAGGGCGGCGACAAATACAACGCGCAGAACCAGTCGGCGGCGCGCATCAGCGCGTTGTGGCAGCCGACCGATGCGTTCAAGTGGAACCTGTCGTACGAGTATTTTCTCGATCGCGGCACGCCGGACATCAACCTGATGCAGAATCCGCGTGCGGGCCAGGATTTCTGGTCTGCGTTGATCGACATACCGCCCTATCTGCACCGCACGTCGAAGACGGTGCGCAGCCGCATGGATTGGCAGATCAACGAGGACATGGCGCTTACCTACATCGCCGGCTACAACCGCTTCTCCGGTTCCAGCCAGTTCCAGCAGGACGACGGCGCCATTCTGCCCACCAGCTTCACCACCGGCGGCGTTTATCAGAACGACCGCACCAATTATTCCAACTATTCCAGCTACAGCCATGAACTCGATTTGAAATCGACCGGCCAGCATACCGTTGACTGGATTCTCGGCCTTTACTACGCCGCGGAAGACAACAATATCCGCTTCGACATTCCGATCATGAATGGCACGCAGCAGGGCACGGTGAACTGGCAGGGCTCCTTCATCCAGCCGAAAGAAACCGTGCAATCGGAAGCGGTGTTCGGCCAGGCAGTGTGGCACGTCACGGATGCATTCAACCTCACCGCCGGCGCGCGCTTCTCCGACGACACCCGCAGGAACGAAGGCGGCATCAACTGGGGTTGGGCATACGACCCCACCGTGCCGCAGGTACCGATCTCGCCGAGTTCACAGCCGCAGGATGTGGGCTTCAGCATTTCCCAGCACAACGATGGCCGGTACCACAAGACCAAGGTCACCTGGCTGGCGCGCGCCGATTATGTCTTCAACCCCAACGCCATGGCTTACGTCAGCGTGGCCACCGGCTACAAGTCCGGCGGTACGCAGGACGGCGGCACGCTTTATCAGCCTGAATCACTGACCAACTATGAAATCGGCGCGAAGTTTACCTTCCTCGATGGCCACATGACCTGGAACAACGCCGCGTATTACGAGGATTTCAAGAACTTCCAGCTCTCGGCGCCCATTACCTATCCGGACGGCAACCACGGCTTGGGCTTTAACAACGTGCAAGGCAGCACCAAGGTGGCCGGCTTCGAATCGGAGCTGGCGTTGCAGGGACATGACGATCGCGCCAACGTGGTGTTTTCAGCCATCCCGGAGAAAAAACTGGGCACCCTGCTGTACGCAGGCAGCAACGATTATCAAGGCTTGCCGGCCTGTCCGCCGCAGTCGAATCTGGCCAGCTGCATGAACATCAGCGGCAATACCTTGCCGCATGCGCCGGATGCCTCGCTGACGGTCATTTACGAGCACGATTTCCATCTGTCCAACGACGGCCGCCTGACGCCGCGCCTAAGCAGCCAATACCAGAGCATGCAGTGGCTGAGCCCCTTCAACCTGGGTTCGGGCGATCAGCAGAAAGCGTATGTGCGCACCGATCTTTCACTGCGCTATACGGAGCCGCAAGACCGCTGGTGGGTGAATGCGTACGTGCAGAACGTCAGCAACGACAGGATCCGCACGAACGCCTCGCGCTTCACCACCGCCAATGGCGGTTTCGTCTACGTTTCCCAGTACTTGCCGCCGCGTACGTACGGCGTCGAACTGGGAGTGTGGTTCTGAGCAGGAAACACTCCCGCCTGCTCGGCGTGGCGCCTGCCCTCCCCGGAGGCGCCCTCTTTCTTCAAGTTCTTGCGTGCTGAAGGCCTGTCACGGTCACAACGCTTGTAAACAAACGGGCTCGCACGGCATAGTCACTGCGCAATACGGTGATGTCAGGAGCATGCATGCGGGTACGCCTGGAAGATGTCGCACGCGCGGCGGGTGTATCGCCCAAGACGGTGTCGCGCGTCCTCAACGAGGAAGCGTACGTCAAAGAAGATACGCGCAAGCGCGTGCTCGCGGCCATGGAGTCGATGAATTATCGACCCAGCCCTTCGGCGCGCGGCTTGGCTGGCAGCCGCTCGTTCCTGGTCGCCATGCTGTACGACAACAACGACAACCCGGCCTCCACCTATCTGGCCGAGATCCAGGACGGCGTACTCGACGCCTGCGACGCGAATCGCTATAGCATGATGGTCTGCCCGCTAAGGATGCGCGGCCCCGATTTCATTCGCCGTGTCGATGCGCTGATTTCCGATCATCATGTAGACGGCGTGGTGCTGACCCCGCCCTTGACCGATCACCCGCCGCTACTGCGCCGCTTGCGCGAGCGCGAGGTGCCCTATGCCAGCGTGTCGCCGGTAAATCGGAGCAGCACCATCGGCGTATGCATGGATGATGAGCATGCTGCGCAGGCCCTCGTCACCCATCTGATCGAACTGGGCCACCACCGCATCGCACACGTGCTGGGCATCGCCAATCATGGCGCAACCCGTTGGCGACATGCCGGCTACAAGGCGGCGCTCTCGGCCGCGGGCATCCCCTACGATCAGGACTACGTGGTGGAAGGCGAATTCATGTTCGGCTCCGGCGTGGCCGCTGCGCGCAAGCTGCTGGCGTTACCGGAACCACCTACCGCGATCTTCGCCGCCAACGACGACATGGCGGCCGGCGTCATGTGGGCCGCGAACGAGCGCGGCATGAAAGTACCGCGCGATGTGTCGGTCTGCGGGTTTGACGACACGCCGCTGGCGAGCCAGCTATGGCCCCCGCTGACGACGGTGCGCCAGCCTGCGCGCGAGATGGGCAAGCTCGCGGCGCTGCAGTTGATGGAGTTGTTGCGTGGCAAAGGCGCAGGCTTGCTGGTGCAAGTGCCCTATTCGTTGCAATTGCGCGAGTCGACCGGCGCGCCGCCGAAGGCCAAGACGTAGCCGTAACGTCCGCGGCCGTCATTCCCGCGAAAGCGGGAATCCATTTTAAGGATGCATCAGAGCAAATGGATTCCCGCTTTCGCGGGAATGACGACCGTGGGTATACGCAAGATTTGGAATCACGCAGCCAATCAATGCTTCTGCTTGTAAATATGCTTGCTGTTGTGATTTTCGGCACGATTCAAATTGCGCTGTTCCTGCTTGGTCAGGTGGCCGTTGTGCCTGGCTTCGTCGGCGGATTCGCGGCGTGCCATGTTGGCATCGTGCTTTTCGTCGCGTGCAGCCTGCTTCTGCGTCATGGTGCCGTTCTTCAAGCCGTTGTTGATGCGATCCTGCTGGTTTTCCAGGCGATTGTTCACTTCGTTGACGCGCGGATGGTTGGGAACATCGGTTTGCGCGAACACCGTACCAGACGCCATCGCTGCACCGATGACCAGCCCGAACATGATGAGTTTCGACTTTGCATTCATGGCAAATTCCTTGGGATGTTTTAGCGGACGTTCGTTGGAATTGGAGCCTTGCCGTCCCCGGCAAGGCGCATGCATGCGTTGAGCGGGATCATCATTTTGAATACTGCCGATGGTGTCTCCTGCAGCGTCCTGCGCCATCGCGTGCCCCTTGCCCTCGCAGGCGCCAAGAACGAGTGGCCATGGCCCACGTTGACAACCGCGCTGGCGCGCGCGGGATTGATTCAGCTGGCCATTATGTTGCGTCGCGAAGAAGGTTTCGCGTAAGGCGGTTGGCGCATCGCATCACGATTCGCCATGCAGGCTGGCGAGCCTTGTGCACCAACGAGCGATAAAAGAATGGTGCCCCCGACACGATTCGAACGTGCGACCTTCCCCTTAGGAGGGGGACGCTCTATCCAACTGAGCTACGAGGGCTGAAGGGCCATGGCGCATGCTGCAAACCAGCATGCGCGGGACCCGAAGTATAGGCGATGCACCACCGTGGCGAGCAAGCCAGTGCCCTTCCGGCTCGGCCGGCGTCAGCCCGCCTGATAGAATAGGCGTTTCCCTCATATCCAGGCGCTCTGACGCCACGTCTCAGGAGTCCGCATGTCCCACGCAATCCTCACGGCGCTCGGTCTTACCGGCGACCAGTCGGGTACGTACCTCGGCAACGGCGAGTGGTCCAAGACCACCAATGCCGGCACGCTGCAGCCGCTGAATCCGGCCACCAACGAGGTGATCGGCACCGTCCATGCCTCCAGCGCCGCCGACTACGAGATCATCGTCACGCGCGCGCAGGCGGCGTTCAAGACATGGCGTACCACCCCCGCCCCGCAGCGTGGCGAAGCCGTGCGGCTGTGCGGCGAAGCGCTGCGCAAGCATAAGGACGCGCTGGGTTCGCTGGTCGCGCTGGAGATGGGCAAGATCAAGCCCGAAG
>NZ_DAIOEU010000035.1:0-51497 GCF_036746095.1 Dyella sp. | reverse complement strand
CCGCTTTCGCGGGAATGACGGCCGTGTGGACTGCCTGCGAAGCAGCGCAAAATACGTGCCGGACAGCAGTGAGCTTTCGCTAGAATGACGTTGTTTTAGCTTTTCCCGCAAGAACGGCGAAAAATTTCCCCGGACAGCAGTGCGCGAAAGCGGGAATGACGGCCATGGAGCTTACGGCATTTCGAACGCGTAGGCCGGGATGAAATCACAGCATGGAAGGCGCAAAAAAGCTGGGATTTCATCCCGGCCTACGCAAGCCATCAACGCAACAACACAACCTGCGTATCGCTCACGCGCTTGGCGCGAATCGCCCAGCCCTGCTGCAGCAGCTGCAGGAAGGTCTGCTGGTCGTTGGTGCGGAAAATGCCGCTGACATGGATGTTCTGCAGCGACGGATCGCCGATCGAAAGCTTCGTGCTGCTATAGCGATTCATTTCAAGCAGCAACTTCGGCAAGCGCCAGTCGTGTACGAACAGCTTGCCTTCCGTCCAGCCTTGCGCTTGCTGCAGGTCGAGCGGATGCACCGGCGTGATGTGCCCGCTGGCATCGAAGGCGAGTCCCTCGCCACCGATCAGCGATGCGCTTTGCGTCATGCCGTCCGGGGTCTGGGTGGCGATGGCGAGTTTGCCTTTCAGCAGCGCCACGTCGGTGGAGTCGCCATCGAGGCGCACCTGGAATTGCGTGCCTACCGCCGTTACGGTGCCGCTGCCCGCATGCACCACGAACGGCCACGCATGATTGCCCTGCACGCTGAATTGCGCTTGGCCCTGCTTGAGATCCACGCGCCGCGTATCCGGGCTATAGCTCACCGAGACTTCGCTGTCGGTATCGAGCAGGATCAGGGAGCCGTCCGCCAATGGCACGCTGCGCTGCTGGCCCGGCACGGTCGCGTAGGTCGTCGCGGCCACGTTGGTCGAGGTCGACACCCAGCGGGGCAGGGCGATCGCCGCGACGAGCAGCGCCAAGCCGGTAGCCATGGCCGGCAGCAGCCAGCGCCGCGAGGCGCGCGGTTCGGGCTCGTGGCGCAAGGCGCGCCGCGCTGCCGCCATCACGGCCGGATCCTTGACGGCCTCTTCGCTACGCTTCCACAACAATTCCAGCTCGCGATAGGCCGCCGCATGGGCGGGATCGGCGTTGCGCCAGCGCTCGAAAGCGGCGCGTTCTTCCGGCGGACAATGCCGGTCGAGCAGGCGCGCGAACCACTGCTCCGCCTCGCTTTGCGAGCCGGCGGGGGTCCGCTCGTTGGCATTTTCCCTGTCCATGCTCATTAAAACGTTTCCGTCGACGAATCACCTACCTTGCGCCGCAATTGCGCAAGCGCGGTGGCCAGGTGCTTCTCGACCATCTTCACCGAGATGCCGCAGCGGCTGGCGATATCCGCATGGCTCATGTCATGCACGCGCTTGAGCAGATACACGCGCTGGCATTTGGGCGGCAGCTCCAGGATCGCCCTGGACAGGCGCGCGACCTGCTGCTCGTAAAGCGCCCGCTGTTCGGGGGTGTGCTCGCCGGTGGCGATGTCCAGCCCTTCCAGCGCGACGTGGTCCTTGTTGTGGTGGCTGAGCGCCACCCGGTACTGGTCGTGCGCCACGTTCACCGCGATGCGGTAGAGCAGTTGCTTCCAGGCCGAAGGCGGTTCGGATTCGCGATAGCGCATCAGCTTGGCCATGCTTTCCTGCGCCGCATCCTCCGCATCCTGCTCGCTGGCCGTGCGTGCACGCAGAAACTGCAGCAGGCCACGGAACTGGCCGCGCAGGAACGTCTCGAAACCATGCGTGTTGTCATGTGCCCCGATGGCCGGAATGCCCGGCCCCCCCATCGGCGCACTCTCCCGCTTGTTTTTCATCCCCGCCTTCTTGCTGCCCCACCTAAGCGTGGGACGAATGTGGCGCAAAACGGGGAGGTATGCAAATCGGGCCCGGCCGCGTCTGTCGCTTCAAACGTTTGGCTTCTGCTGGCCGTCCCTTCCCCTGAATGGTGATCTCGCGCATACCCGGGCTTCACGCACCGGGCAGGCCTTTGTCACTTGGCTGGATGCAAGCTTGCGCCATCCAAGACGACGAGACGACGCACTCGTGAACGGGGCGATCAAGCTGGAAAAACTTGAGCTGTCATGCCTGGAAAGCGTGGCGGAAGGGCGCGCCTCGGCCGTGCCTGAACCCATCGCCTCGCGCTTGCTCGCCATGGGGCTGGTGCAGGAGCAGAGTGAAGCGGGGCACAGCAGGAGACTCCAGCTCACGCCCAAAGGTTTGTCTTTCATTCGTTCCAGCGACCAATAATTCCCGCCGGCTTGGCGCCTCAACTCAAAAATCACGATACCGCCGGACAAGGCGGTGACCTGGCGCCCTACGCGGCGTTGACCGCCATGCGAAACAGGTAGCCGGCAGGATTGCTCGACACGCAGGCCTCGCCCTGCGCTCGATGCGCAGACAGGCCGCTGCGTAGCTGCAATCGCAACGCAATTGGCGTACGTTGAGCCTTTTCAACCGCCCCCTTTCCACTGAAGGACCAACCATGCGCCTCGATCGAACGCTCCCAGCCATTGCCGCCATTCTCCTCGCCGCCGTGCCGGCCGCTGCCGCACAAGCCCAATCCAGCAGCGGCAACAACCCGCCCCTCGGCGGGCCGGTGGTATCGGGTGTCTGCTACCTGTCGCGCGAGGCGATCTTTGCCAATGCCAAGGTCGGCAAGGCCGCTTCCGCGCGCTTGAAACAGCTGGCTGACCAGGCGCAGGGCGAGATCGAAACCGAACGCAAGCCGATCGATGCCGACGTGCAGAGCTACCGCTCGCAAGCGGCTTCATTGTCCGCCGACCAGCGCCAGTCGCGCGAACAGGCGCTGGGGCAGCGCATGCAGAAAGTGCAGGAAGACCAGGCACTGCGCAGCCGCGAACTGGAAGCCACGCGCGTGAAAGCGCTGGGCCAGATCGCGCAATACGCGCAGCCGGTGATCACCGAGGCGTATCGCAGCAAGAACTGCGGCCTGCTGCTGGATCGCAACGTCGTGCTCGGCGGCAACATGGCCAATGACCTGACACCGGCCGTGGTGCAGGGCCTGGACGCCAAGATCACCACCATGTCATTCAACCTCGAGCAACTTCCGGCCAATAGCGGCGCGTCGAGCGGGGCGCAGAAGTAATCTGGTATTGCCGCCGCGTAAACCCCGACATCGCCATGCACGAGCATGCGTAAGCTGGGGTTTGTACCCCAGCGTACGCATTGGACATTACTTGGCAATCAGCAACAGCAGTGACTGCCCGCATTGGCCGTAAGTGGCGCCCGCGCCGCCGATCAGTGTTTCATTGCCGGGTGTAACGAAGGTATTGGGGCCATCGTTCCAGTCGCAGGTATCCGTAACGCGATACCAGTTGGTGCCAGTGGGCGGCGCCGGTAACGTGAAAGTAACGCTGCCGGACCAGCCGTTGTAGGCGATATACATGGAGTTGCTATCGCCCAACGATGATCCGTTCACCGTGTACGCAATCGCATAGTTGCTGGTGTTGTTCCAGTAGCTGCTGTCGGCAACGGCTCCGCTGGGTTCGTACCAGACGACTTGGCTAGAGGTGTACCACGTCACCGGACGCAACGCCGGATGCGCTTTGCGGAAGGCGATCAGGCGTTGGGCGAAGTTGTAGAAGTTCGATTGATCCGTCGTCCAGCTGTAGCTGAGCCAGTTGGCGGTGGAGTCCAGGTTGTAGGCGTTGTTGTTGCATTGGAGACTGCGCAGATGCTCGTCGCCGCCTTGCATCATGGGCGTGCCGGCGGAGAGCATGACGAAGGCGAGGCCGGTGCGTGCGGCGCGGCGTTGGTCGACGGCGGCGCCTGTTCCGGCGGACATGCCTTGGTCCCAGCTGTAGTTGTTGGCGATGCCGCCATCGGAGGGGCCGTAGGGCCACGCCTGGCTGTTGTTGGCGCCGTTGCAGGCATAGACGTCTTTCAGCGTCATGCCATCGTGGATGTCGATGAAGTTGGTGGAGTTCCACGGCGCGCGGCCGCTGGCCTGGTACAGGTTGGACGAGCCGGAGAAATCGTTCGCATCCTGCGTGATGTGGATGGTCATGTTGCCGAGTTCGTTCTGCGCCTGTCGCACGCTGTCGCGGAACAGGCCATTCCACTCGGACCAGCCTTTCGGAAATCCACCAAGCTGGTATTCATTGCTGCCGCTGGCCGCCCACGGTTCGGCGTAGAGATCCAGTCCGGTGCCGCCTGTTGCGGGACGCACGGTGAATTCCTTGAGGATGCGGTTGATGGCGACGTTCGGATCCGCCGCATCGAAGTAGAAGCCGCCATTGGGACAGTTCGGCGCACCGGACTGGGCCGCGCCATTGAGGCAGGCGTTGCCGAGGATGGGGCCTTCGTCGAAGCGGAAACCGTCGACGCCCATCGTGTTGCTCCAATACGCGAGCGAATCGATGATCAGGTTCTGCGCAACGGTGTTGTAGGTGTTGTAGTTGGCGCCGATGCCGGTGTTGTCGTAGAAGTATTGATTGCCGGAGGTGAGTTCGTAATAGGTGGTGTTGTCCAGCCCGCGCCAGGAATACTCGGTCGCGGTGGTGGGATCGGTGCTGCTCCAGCTGCCGCCTTCGGCGGTGTGGTTGTAGACCACGTCCATGTACACCTTGATGCCGGCGTTATGGAAGGCCTGCACCATCGCCTGGAATTCCGCGGTGGGACCGCCTGCCGATTTGTTGTATGCGTAGCGCCGATCGGGTGCGAAGAAGTCTTCGGTCATGTAGCCCCAGTAGTTCTGGTTGGCATCCGAATTGGGTACCACGTCGTTGGCGTCGTTCTGCGTTTCCTGCAATGGCAGGAATTCCACCGCGGTGACGCCCAGGCTGGCCAGATAGCTCGCCTTCAATCCTGCGCCGTAGTAAGTGCCCTGGTATTGCGTGGCGATGCTGGGATCCTGCTTGGTGAATCCGCGCACGTTTACTTCGTAGATCACATCGTCTTTCTGTGCGCGCGTCGGCTTGGTGCCGGTGCTCTGCGTACTCGGCACCAGCACGATGCCCTTGGGCGCGTACGTGCCGCTGTCGATCAGGCGATATGCCTTGCCGAAGGCAGAATCGACGGTGCCGCCGGTGGCGAAGATATCGGCGTTCTGGTTGTTCGTGTTGAGCGGGTCCTGGCTGATCTCCTTCGCATACGGATCGAGCAGCAGCTTGTTGGGATTGAAGCGATTGCCGCTGCTGTCGACGTCGGAGATGAAGCCGGCCGACGAGCCTTTCGTCCAGCTTGAGTTGTACGGCCAATTGGGACCCCAGGCGCGATAACCGTAATACACGGCGCCGGTGATGCCGGCGCCTTGAATCGACGATACCGGCACCACCGCTTGCCACACGCCGCCGCCTTCGTTGGTCAGGGCATACGTGGCCGATTCCTGCGCGCCATAGCCGGCGCCGTACAGGTACAGCACGATGCGCGTGGCTTGCGAGGAATACACGCGAAAGTTGATCTGCGTTTGTTGCGCGTTGTAACTGGCGCCAAGGCTCATGCTGTTGATGGCGGCATGCGCGGGCATGGCGGGAATGGCCGCGAGGCTGGCGCAGGCCAGCAAGACGGCAAGCATCTTCGGACACTTCATACGGGTGCCTCCTGGTGAACAGGTTTCGTTGCGTATTCCCTTCGAGTGCACGCAGGTATCGATCTGCGTGGCCGCAGCTTGCCGTACGCCGAATCGATCTCCCCATCGATGGCGCAGGTGACTAACGCGTTGCTTGGCTATGCGGAAAGCTGTTGCGCTGGATGGTAGGAAGCATCGCGGTGCAACAACCAGGGTATGCATACGTATTCATTGCGAATAGTTCTTGCGAATTCACGCGGTGCATACGGGGGCCGGTGACACCGATCTTGCGGCCCCACTGCGAGCAACACACAAAGCGGTAAGTATTTGGTAAGTCGCCCGACCCGAGAGTGCAGTTCCCACCCTCGATCCGGACCACCGCCATATGCGACTCCAGCGCAACCGCATGAAGTATCTTGCCTTGCTCGGCGCTCTTCCCTGGATGCCGATGGTCCATGCACAAAGCACTACCACTACGGGGGAAGCGCCACCAAACCAGTCGCAAGCCCTGCCGGGCGTGGCGACCGGGTTCGATGCGCAGCAGGAGGGTGCGTCATCGCATTGGGGGCTGGGCGGGGGTATTGCTGCCGAAGGCCTGCCCTATAAAGGGTTCGGTACGCGCGTCCTTCCAGCGCCCTATGTCTTCTATGAGAATCGATGGATCAGCTTTATCGGCACGACGTTCGACCTCAAGGCATGGCAAGGCGACGGCTTTACGTTTTCCTTGCGCACCAAGTTTTCGCTGTTCGATGGTTACACGCATTCAGACGCCACCATCTTTCATGGCATGGCCAACCGCAACGGCGCGATTTGGTACGGTCCGCACATGGGCTGGCACTATGGCCAATTCAGCATTTCAACCGAATATCTGTCCAGCAACCGCGGGCATCAGGGTGAGCTGTCGCTGGAGCGAGGTTTCGACTTCGGGCGCTGGCGCATCGCACCGCACGTCGAATTCCAATATATGAATCGCAAATACGTCGATTACTATTACGGCGTGCGGCCGACGGAAGTTACGCCCACGCGCCCGGTCTACGATGGCAAGTCGACGGTCAATGCCAGTGTCGGCGCCAGCGTGACGTGGCGGCTGGATGCGCGCCAATCCATCCGCGGCGATGTCGGTATCACGCAATTCGGTTCGGGTATCACCGATAGTCCGCTGGTTGGCAAAAAGACGGCGCCCAGCATCATGGTTGGCTACATTTATCGCTTCAAATGACGTAACGGCATGCATCGCGTAGCACTAGTGGAAGATCATGAGCGCCTCGCCGAGATGATCAAGGCGGCGCTTTTACGAAGCGGTATCGAAACCGACATCTTCCCCGATGCCGCCACCGCCCTGTACGCGCTGGCGCGATTCGAATTCGCGCTGCTGGTGCTGGATCGCGGTTTGCCGGATGGCGATGGCATCAAGCTATTGCGCCGGCTGCGAGTCGGCGGCTCAACGATACCGTGCCTGATGCTTACCGCCAGAGACGCCATTCACGATCGCGTCGAAGGGCTCGAAAGTGGGGCCGACGACTATTTGCCCAAGCCATTTTCCATGGAAGAACTGGTGGCGCGCGTGCGTTCCTTGATGCGGCGCCCTGCGGCGATGGCGCCGCTCTCGCCGGACTTTGCAGGGCTCACGGTCGACCCGGAACGTGCTTGCATGGGGTGCCAGGGCGAATGGGTGTCGCTGTCGCCGTCGGAGTTGCAGATCATCCTGCGCATGGTGTCGGCGGCTGGAAACGTGGTCCGGCACACGCAACTGGAACACGCCGCCTGGGGATTGCATGACGACGTCACGCCGAACGCGCTCGACGTAGCCCTGCATCGCCTGCGCAAAAAACTGTTCGCCATCGATGCCGGCATCAAGATCGTGAATGTGCGCGGCATCGGCTACCAATTGCAGAAGACGTCCGCGGATTCCCGATGAACCAAGCCGGCAACGCCATGACCATGATGCCACCCGATGCACAACAAGCACACATAGAAACGACGAGGCCATCGACGGCGCCGCGGTTTTTCCTGTTCGATAGCCTTTCCTCACGGCTTCTGGCGACTTGCCTGCTGGCCTTGGCGCTGAGCCTCGCGGTGGTTCTGGCGCGCATCGGCTTTGTTTTTGCGCATTATCCCGCCGAGATGTTCGCGAGCGACGTCCTCGGGAGCGTAGCGCACCGATTGGCCAGGTCCGTGCAATTGGACGCACAGGGGCGGCCGGTTTCGCTTCCGATACCGGCGGACATCAAAAGGTTCAGCACGGCGTTTGCGCAGGATACGGGATACGAAGTGGTCGACGAATTCGGCGATGCCGTGTTGTCGTCGATGCCGATGATCGTTTCCGTGCCGCACGCGGGCGACTGGATGACGACGCAACGTTCCCGGTTTGAAAGTGGCGGCAAGACCTTTTATGTGGAAACCGTGCCGATCCCCGGAGTGCGCAGGGCGTACTTCCTTCAGATCGTCACCAGCGAGGCATTCGATACGGCGCTGATCCGGATCAAGCAGAGCACGGTTCCCAAAACCGTCGGGATCAGTTTTCTGGTTGCTGCGCTGGTCTTCGTCGTCACCATGCTCATAACGCTGCGGCGGTTGTTGAAGCCGATCCGGGAGGCGTCGCAAGCCGCCGCCGGCATCACGCCGCAGAACCTCACGACACGGTTGTCGTTGCAACGCATCCCCAGCGAGATGCGACCGTTGGTGGCGTCGTTCAACGATGCGCTGGACAGGCTGGAAGAGGGCTATCTCGCGCAGCAGACCTTTCTCGCCGCTGCGGCGCACGAGTTGCAGACGCCGTTGACCTTGATTCGCGGCGAGGTCGAAATGCAGCCGGCTTCGCCTGGCACGCATCAGATCCTGCACGACGTCGACGCGATGTCCCGGCAGGTTCGCCAGCTGCTGCATCTGATGGAAGCCAGCGTGCTGCAAAGTTACGAGTTCGCCCAGGTCGATCTGGTGCACGCGGTGCGCGACGTGACCTCCCATCTGGCACGCCGCGCTTCGGCGCGGAACGTGGCGATAGAAACCCGCATGCTCGTGCCCGGCAAGCAGATCCGGGCGGACGAGGGCGGGGTGTTCATCCTGCTGAAGAATCTGCTGGAGAATGCGCTGGCGTTTGCACCCCGGCATTCCACCGTCATGGTGACGGCCGGTGCATCGTCGATCTCAGTGCACGACGAAGGGCCAGGTATCGATGAAGCGCATCTGCCTTTTATTTTCAACCGGTTCTGGCGCGCACCGAACAACCGAGCCGAAGGGTCCGGGTTGGGTCTGGCGATCTGCAAGGAGATCGCACACGCGCATGGCTGGCGGTTGGTCGCGAAGCGCACTCAGCCCGGGACACTCGTCACCATCCATTTTTCGGAAGCCTGAGCGAGCAAGCTCGTCCAATTTCTCCATGCCGGCAAAATAAAACCGCCGCGATGTCCCCATCGCGGCGGCAGGTTGATCCAGGCAGTCAGCGCCTTACCAGGGAGCTGCGACCAGCGAGACCGGCTCCCAGAACACCGGTGCCTTCGATCCACCACGCGTGTCGGCCGAAGCCACCGCTTCCTGGTGATGCGGGACCGTCCAGCCGGACGAACGCAGCACGGCCATGGCGACCGTCAAGTTGCCGCGCAGGGCGGGAATGGCCTGGTGGGCGAAATCCTTCAGGGCGGGATTGATGGAGGTGAGCTTCATCGCCTCGTAGGCGGAAATCATGCGGCAATGGTTGCGTACCGCCGCGCTGGCGAAGCTCTTGTCGAACGCATCGCCGTTAAGCGACTGCATGCGATCGATCATCGCGTTGTCGTCCGCCGGCTGGCGGGCATGGCCGTTGGCACCGGGCAACAATTGCGCCAGGCGCGTGCCGAGGGCGGTACGTTCCTGAATGATCGTGTTGGCCAAATCGATCACACGCGGGTTGGTGGACTTGGTCAGGGCCAGCTTCGCCATGGCGATCTGGTTGGCGTTGTCATCCTTGGCGCGGCTGAGAAAAGCCTGTTCGTCGGCGTTCAACGGTTGGACGGGGTCGGCGGCTTGCGCGAGTCCGGCCGCCAGCGTCATCCATACCAGCACCAGCGACATGGGAACGAGCCTGGAGAAACTTGCAACGCGCATAACGAATCGCCTGTGTGATCGAGTTTTGCCCCTACGGTTGCCAATGTGGACTTGGGGAAGTTCAAAAGGTGTTTAGAATTCGTCAGGCAAATAGCGAACGCTGATAACGAGCGTTCTTTTCTTCAGCAAGCTGCTTTACGCGTGCACCGGACGGCGATGGCGCATTAACAAGTGCCAGGCGATGAACTCGACGGCAATCACGACCAGGCAGCTCGCCGGCGGCCACCACACGTAAGAAGTACGCAACGCGGTGAGGCTTACCGCAAAAACCAGCGCCATGCTGATCAGCGGCAAGGGCCAGTTCCGCCCGATGCCGGGTAATCCGTAGAGCAGCAGAGGTACTGCCAGCATCGCGGCGCCAACGGCGAACTGGTGCAGGAAGCCGAGCGGCGTCACCAGCATGCCGCGCTCCAGCGACTCCAGCACGTTCGCCTGGTATTCCACGCCCGGCATGGGCGATTCGGGCGTCTGCAGAATGTCGCCGAGGCCTTCGGCGGTGGCGCCGATCAGCACCCAGCGATCTTTCAGCAGGCTCACAGGCACACGGTTGTTGAGTACGTCGACGGACGACAAATATCCAAACGCGCCGCGGGCGCCGGCGTAGCGGAGCAGGACGTAGTCGTCGCGCATCCATAGGTAAGGCGATGCATCGTTGCGCACCGGATCGCGCAAGCCGGGCAGCTTGCCCCTGGGTGCGGCGTGGCCGACTTGCAATACCGCCAACGCCAGCGAGGGCCAGTAAGGACTGCCAAGCCCGGCTTTCAGGTATGCGCCGCGCACCCGTTCGTCGCTGTCCTTGGCGGCATCCACGTGTCCCAATCCGGCCACGCTCTGCGCGATGCTGCTGACCGGCAACGCTTCCTGCAGCGGGCCGCCCAGCGAGACGGCTTCGGCGAACACCGGCAACACCACCTTGCCGTTGCGGCGGATGGCGGCGGCGATCTGTTCGTCGTTGCCCGGATCGTTGGATGGCGTGGACATGGTGACGTCCATGCCGATGCCGCGCACACCGTCCGCCGTGAGGCGGTCGATCAGCTGCGCGTAGACGGAGCGCGGCCAGGGAAAACGGCCGATTTCATCCAGGCTCTTGGGATCGATCGCGACGATCACGACGCGGTCGTCCGGCGTGTAGTGCCAGTGGCGTGCGTTGAGGTCGTAGAGCGCGTTGTCGAGTGGCACGGTGACACCGCTGACGATCATCAGCATGAGCAGGCCGACGCCGGCCATCCAGAGCATGCCGCGTACGAGCCAGGTGAAGGCGGTGGTGGAAGACGCGGGCACTTCAAATTCTCGTCGCGGCTTTTCTTCCTCCCCTGCGTGCAGGGGAGGGCTGGGGTGGGGTTGCATGGACTTGCCGTACAGCTTTAGTTCGGCGCGAGGTCATGGACTTCGCCCCACCCCAACCCTCCCCTACTACACGTACAGGAGGGAGCCATTCATGGCGGGAATGAAGCGTGTCATTTAGATGCAAGTTCGTCTCACCCAACTACAACAACAACCACAACACCACGCCGCCGCCCGCGGCAATGGCACCGATCCGGCACGCCAGGCAACCACTCAGGCGAATCTTCTGCACCGCTCCCCACGGTCCGGCATACCCATCGGTATCGATCGTCTGCACGCGCACGTACCACGTGCCGGAGCCCGGCTTCCTGGTTTGCAGCAGCGGCTGGTCCAGCGTCTGGTCGATCTGCGGATGCGCAAAGTCGGGATGGCGGTCGAGCTGGATGTGGTACTTCTGCCCCGGCGTGCCGGGTGGCCAGCCGAGGCTCACCGCGTTCTTCGATGACGTGGGCTTGCCCACCTGCGGCGCGGGCGGTTGCGGCACCAGGTCGAACGGCATCGGATCGGTGAAGGGGCCGAGCTTGCCAGTCTTGCTGCGGGTGGCGATGCGCCAGTAGTAGTGGCCGTACGGCAGGGTAGCGGGCGCACGCACGTTGTCGCCGGTCAGTTGCGCCTCGCTGGCCAGCGGTTGGGCGAAGGATGGCTCGCCGGCCAGCTGCCACACGTAGGAAGCCGCTTCCAGGCTTTCCGTCCAATGGAAGCGCGGACGCGTATCGCGCACCTTGCTGCCGGGCAGCGGATCGATCACCAGCGGCGGCTGCGGATGGGCGTTCATGTGCAGCGTGCACACGCCATCGTCGCCTTCCAGTTTTTGCGCATCGATGCCGCGCACGCGTATGGCGTAGTCGCCATCCGGCAGGTCGGGCAGGCTGAGCTGCGCGGCGCTGCTAATGTGATCGAGCAGCAGCATCTCGAACTTGTCGTTCGGCGCCAACTGCACGCGATAGTGCGTGGCGCCATCGAGCGCCGTCCAGGCCAGCACGAACGGCAGCTTGTTGATGGCTTGCGTGGGGCAGTGCAACGTCGGCGCTGGCAACAGCAGTTGCGCCTGCGTGGGCTTGGCGCCATCGCTCACGGCCACGCCGTGTTCTTTCGGCACCAGCACGTGTGCGTGATCGCCACCCACGTCCACGCGGCCGGTCAGCACTTCGGTGCGCGACTGGCCTTGGTCGGCGGTCACGCGGAAGTGCGTGCCGCGCACGCTGGAAATCGTTCCGGGCGTTTCCACGCTGAAATGCGCGCCGATGCCGGTCATCGGCGTTACCGCATTGGTGACGCGGCCATGCTGCAGGCGCAGGCGCGTGTCTACCATCCCGGTGCGTCCGTAGGCGCTCATCTGGTCAAGGTCCAGCGCGCTGTCTTCTTCCATCAGCACGCGCGAGCCGTCGGCAAATTGCAGGGTGAGGCTGGCGTTGGCGTCGGTGCTCAAGTGCGTGCCGTAGCCGAGCGTCATGCCCGGCGTGACGTTTTCCGTTTGCGTTTCGCCAGGCAGCTGCACGTGCGCGTTACCCATCACCGCCACCACCGTGGCGTTCGCCGGCTGCACGCGCAGCCAGGCAATCGGCACGCGCAGCGTCATGCCCGGCGGCAGGTGATACGGATCGGCCACCTTGTTGTACGCCTGCAGCCTTTGCCAGGGCACGTCGGGTTTCAGATAACGGCTGGAAAGATCCCAGATGTTGTCCTGCGGCCGGACGCGGTAGGTCCAGTCGGCAGCGGAAAGCATCGGTGCGATCGAAACGAGCAAAAGCAGCGCGGCCAGCCGTGGCAGCAACCTGTTACGGGTGGGATACATCATTCCCCCTGAGAACCATCAAGACGCCCCCTGTTCGTCATGGGCCGGCAACGGCGCGCAACCTTGGGTCCAAGGGTTGCCGGGATGCCGAATGGTGGGGGAATTGTGCGGGATGCGAGGGCGGGGTGCCAGTTATTGTTGTTGCGCGGAGAAACTTGCAGTTGCTTGCAACAGGTTTCCGGATGGTTCAATCGCCAGAAGCCTTGCTCGTCATTCCGGCGCAGGTGCCGGAATGACGATTCGCTTCGAATGGGCTCGACGCAGGGAGTCCATGCCTTACGCGGAATGGGCCTGCGCTGCCAATCCCGACAGCTCGCGCTGCAGTCTTTGCAGATAACCGGGCAATTGCCGTAGCGCGTCCCCAGCCGCTTCGCCGTCCAGCGCCGCCATCAACTCGCGTCCTTCCGCCATCACTTGCCCATTCGTAAAAAGCTGCAACGCGCCCAGCAGCCGGTGCAATGTGCGTTGCGCCTGCACGCCGTCGCCTTGCGCCATGGCCTGCTCGAGCCTGGCCAGATCCGGACCGCTGGTTTTCAACATCGCCTGCAGCATGTCGGCACGCAGGTCTTCCATGCCCGGTTCGGCGAACACGTCGTCGAACAAGCCGGCTTCCGTTTTCGGCGTAGCCGCGCGCGGGGTCCACGTGCGCAGCTTGTCTTCCAGCGGGCGCAACTGCACCGGCTTGCTGAGGTAGTCGTCCATGCCGGCTTTGAAGCAGCGTTCGATCTCGCCATCGAGCGCGTTGGCGGTCATGGCGATCACCGGCAGGTGGGTGGCGCGCCGGGTGGACGATTCGTGCTGGCGCCACGCCGTTGCCAATTCATAGCCGTTCATCAGCGGCATCTGGCAGTCGGTGAGCAGCATCGCGTAATCGCGTTGGCGCAAGGCCGCCAGCGCGGCCTGGCCGTCGCCGACCACGTCGCAGTCCCAGCCCAGCAAGCCAAGCTGGCGGCGGATCAGCGACTGGCTGATCGGATGATCTTCCGCCACCAGGATGCGGCCGGTTGCCGGCAGGACATCGACCGGCGCCATCACGGGCGCGACAACTTCGCGCGGCGCAGGTGACGGCGTCAGTGTCCGGGCACAAACGCGTGCCACCGCCTGCCATTTCAGCGGATTGGTGTTGAGCCAGAGGCGCTCGCCGCGCGGGCCGCTGATGCCGTTCGCGCCGGCATCGACCAGGATCGGCTGCGCGGCAATCATCGCGGCGCTTTGCTGGTCATGCTGGTCGATAAAGAGCAGGTTGGCCGCGGCGCCGCGCCGCATCGGTTGCGCCGGCGGGATCTGCTCCACCGTCAGACCCAAGGTCGTGAGATGGGCGGCGAGGGCATTGGCGGTGTCGACCGACGCCAGCCGCACGATCGCATGCCGGCCGGCCAGTTCGGCAGGACGCTCAACCTCGCGCTGCGCCACCGGCAAGCGCAGTTCCAGCGTCACCTTGGTGCCTTCGCCGAGGCGGCTGCTGAGTTCGATGCTGCCGCCCATCAATTGCACCAGGTGACGGCAGATCGCCAGCCCCAGGCCGGTGCCGCCATAGCGGCGCGTGGTCCAGGATTCGGCCTGCGAGAACGGCGTAAAGAGGTTGGCCTGCTTGTCGGCGGCGATGCCGATGCCGGTATCGGCCACGCTGATGCGCACGCGCTGCGCGTGACCGTCGTCGCCGATCACGTGCAAACCCACGGCGACGCTGCCGCGCTCGGTGAACTTCACCGCGTTGTTGAGCAGGTTCATCAGCACCTGCCGGATGCGCACGCTATCGCCCAGCAGCTTGCCGGCCAGCGTGGCGTCCGCGCCGACGTCCAGGCCCAAACCTTTCTTGTGCGCCGAACCGCTCATCATGCCGGCCACGTTGTCGATCAGTGTGCGCAGATCGAACGGCGCGTCGTCCAGGCGCACGTTGCCGGCTTCCAGCTTGGAAAAATCCAGCACATCGTTGAGTACCTGCAGCAGCACGCCGGCGGAATCTTCCACCGCATGCACCAATTCGTGCTGCTCGTCATTCAACGGCGTACGGCCGAGCAGTTCGAGCATGCCGATCACGCCGTTCATCGGCGTTCGGATCTCGTGGCTCATGGTGGCGAGGAAGTCGGCCTTCGCCTTGGACGCGCGCTCGGCGGCGTCGCGCGCGGCGAGCAGGGTCTGGTTGTGCGCGTTGATGCTGGTGGTGTCGATGACGTAGCCGATCCATTCCAGCTGGCCATCCGCCAGCTGGCGCGTGCCCATCACCAGGTGGATCCAGCGCAGGCCCTCCGCACCGTAGGCGCGAAAATCCAGCGTGACGGTGCCGCGATGGCGCGTCGCGCGCTGCAGCAGGCGGCGTAGGGCCGGCGCATCTTCCGGATGAATGCTGTCGTGGAACGGCCAGTCGCGCAGCACGTCGTCCTGTTCCAAGAGATCGGCATGTTCCAGGCCGAACAACGCGTGCAGGTTGCCGGCGAGGAAGGCCAGCCGCTGCCGCCGGTCGTCGCCGCGGCGCACGACGAACACCACCACCGGAATGCGCTGGGTGATGTCGCGCAGGCTCTGCTCGGTGGCGCGCGCGCTGCGTTCGATCTGCCGGTATTCGGTGATGTCCAGCAGCATGGCGATGGTGCCCTCCACACCGCCGTGCGGCGCGTGGGTGGGCGCTTCCAGCAGCAGGCCGGTGCGCTGGTGTCCATCGCTGCTCAGGTAATCCAGTTCGCAGCGCTGCACCTTGTTCTGGCGTAGCGCGTCGATGCTCGATTGCTGCAGGCGCTGCGGCGCCGAGCTGCCGTCGGCCAGCGGAACCCAGCGCTGCGCCGGAAGTGCCAGGCTTTCGTGCCCCAGCATGCTGGCCGCATCGATACCGAGCCGCAGCTCGCACGCACGGTTGAGCGCCACGTAGGTGCCGGACGCATCCTTGACCAGCACCGGAAACGGCACGGCATCCAGCTGCGCCTGCGTCACCGCGCTTTGCTGCGCGAGTTTCCTCTCCGCTTCGGCCAGTTTTTCCCGCTGCAGGAACAGCATGCGCAACACCGCCAGCGCGAGCAGGGCGGTAAGACTGAGCAGGGCGGCAAGCACCACCACCGCCATGCCGATCGGGCCGGTATCGAACCAGCCGGCGGCCGCGTCGCTGAGGAATAGGGCTAGGGTCACGGTGGCGTGTGAGGGCGTGCTGAGAAAGAAAGTTGTCCCTGTGCAGCCGGCTCCGTAGCGGCTGTGGGCGCATGATGACATGTCGGCTGGGGAAAGAGGCTGCGCGTTCTTCGGTAGAATCCTAACCATGACGGCTGGACATGCCGTCGCTATGGGAATCCGAGCCTCCCCGCTATGCCCCCGATTGGCGAGATAACCCGGATCGTCATTGCCGACGATCACCCCGTCGTGATGCTTGGCATCCGTGCGCTGCTGAAAGAACACAGCGGCATGCAGGTGCTTGGCGAAGCGAGCCATGGCCGTGAATTGCTGGCCTTGCTGGCGAGCACGCCATGCGACCTGCTGATCACCGACTTTTCGATGCCTTACGAAGACGGCTCCGGCGATGGCCTGCCCTTGCTCAAGCGCGTGCGCCGCGAGCATCCCAGGCTGCCGATCATCGTGCTGACCATGGTGCACAACGCCGCCCTGACCCGCGGCATGCTGGCCGCCGAGGTGAACGGCCTGGTCGCCAAGGTGGCGATGACCAAAGAGCTGCAGCTGGCGATCGGCGCGGTGATGAACGGCCGCACGTACATATGCGAGTCCATGCGCGAACACGTCATGGATTGGTCCCCGGAAGGATCGGAGCGTGCCGCCGACCCGGCCTCGCTCTCCCAGCGCGAGGCCGAGGTGGTGCGCCTGTATGCGCAGGGGCTGTCGGTGACCCAGATCGCCGAGCAGCTGCACCGTAGCGTGAAGACCGTCAGCCAGCAGAAGAACGATGCGATGCGCAAGCTGGGGATCACCAGCAATACGCAGTTGTTTGAGTATGCGCGGACGTACGGGTTGTTGTAGCGGCTGGTCGCCACGCGCGGCGAGGACCAAACGCCGCCGCCAGACATATCTCGGCGACATGCGGCTGCACGCTAAAGCACAAGCAACCCCACCCCAATCCTTCCCTGCCGTCGCAGGGGAGGGAGCACAGCGCGGTGCCACGACGATTCCATTTTAGGAATCGTCCGATACAGCCACCCACCCCCAAAACGCATCCTTCTCGTCCATAAAGCAACGCCACTGCCATGGCGTTCGTGATTTCCCGCGCGCCCACGGATGGACGTGTGTCGGCGAGTTAACGCCGGCGGCAGGCATGCATTACCCCCTGTGAGTACTGCCTGCCGGGATCTTCTGTTCGGCAACGGGTGCGAGGTATCGACAATGTTCAAGGACATGCAAGGCGCCGCGCTCGATCGGCTGCAGTCGGTCATCCATGCGCATCCGCAGTGGCAGTGGGAGATCGACGAGCGCCACCGCTTCACCACCGTGGCCGATGGCCTGCTTGAGATGCTGGGGCGCCAGCGCGCGGACGTGCTTGGCGAGCCGGTGAACGCCTTCATGGCGCCGACCGAGGCGATCCGCGTGCGGCGCTTCTTCGCCTCGCGCCCCAAGGCGTTTTCCTGCGCCATCAGCCGTCACCTGCACGCGGACGGCAGCACCGTGGCGCTGGAATCCGACGCGATGGCACTGGAAAACGAGGCCGGCGAATTTTCCGGCTATCGTGGCGTCGCGCACGGCGTGATGGATCTCACGCACGCCGAAAACGTGTACCGCATGATGGCCATCTACGACACCGCCCCCAGCGCGCTGTGCCTGATCGGCCGCGATGGCCGTTACCTGGCCGCCAACACGGCGTACGCCGCCATCCACGGCGTGCGCGCGGAAACGCTGGTAGGCCGCAAGGTAGCCGAGTTGATGCCGGGCGCCGGCCAGGTCATCCGACGCAGCCTCAGGCTGCTCGAGTCAGGGCAGGATGTGCCCGCGCAGGAAATCGAACACCAGGACAAGCACTACCAGGTGCTGGCCAATCCCGTGCACAACCGCATGGGGCAGGTGATCGGCATCACCGCCGCGCTCACCGACATTACCGATCGCAAGCAGGCCGAGCAGAAACTGGCCGACATCAACCGCCAGCTCGAGTACTACGCCAACAACGATCACCTGACCGGCCTGCCCAATCGCCGCCGCGTCGACGAAGTACTGGTGGATGAAGTGCAGCGCGCGATGCGCAGCGGCCATCCGCTGTCGGTGCTGATGATCGACGTGGACTACTTCAAGAAATACAACGACCACTACGGCCACCTGCGTGGTGACGACTGCTTGCGTGTCGTCGCGGCGGAACTGCGCAAATCATTGCATCGCTACTGCGACGTGGTCGGCCGCTACGGCGGCGAGGAATTCATCGCCATCCTGCCCGACACCGACGCGATCGGCGCCTTGAAGGTTTCCGGCGCGATCCTGCATGCCATCAATGCCCTCAACATGCCGCACGTGCAAAGCCGCTACGGCAAGCTCACGTTGAGCATCGGCGTGACCAGCCTGGGCAGCGTGCCGCACGGCCAGGGCGTGGAAGAAACGTGCGATGCCCTGCTGCACGCGGCTGATCGCGCGCTCTATACCGCCAAGCTGGCCGGTCGCAATACCGTCTACGGCATGTCCACCGCCGAACTTGGTGGCGCATGGAAGGGACGGCAGGATTGACCGCAGGTCGGGTTGCTCGGACTAAATCCGCATATTCCCAGGACAATGGCTTGTGCGTGCATCCCGAGGCTTGCGGCGATCGCGGCGATCGCAAGTTTCTGGGCGCAAGTTAGTGCCCTTGGGGGTAGCCCAACCTGCCTGGCTGTGCCGGCGCCGGTTTGCGGCTGGGACATATAGAAAGCCTAACTTTGCAGTTAACCTTCCTATACCCTAGACTGCGCGCCATGAACGCGCTCACTTCCGATACCGCCATGGCTACCGCCGGCGAACTCCGCGTACTGCTAGGCAAGCTGAAACGCCGCCTGCGCGAGGAAACCGGTTCGTACGGGCTCAGCTGGTCGCAGGTATCGGTGCTTGGCCATCTGGAACGCGATGGCTCCAAAACCGTTACGGAACTTGCCGAACTCGAAGGCGTGCGCCAGCAATCGATGGGCGCCACGGTGGCTTCGCTCGAAACAGCCGGTTTGCTGAAAGGCGCGCCGCATCCTACCGACGGCCGCCGCACCATGCTTTCACTGACGTCGAAAGCGCGCGCCTGGATCAAGGCCAGTCGCGCGGCGCGCGAAGACTGGCTGTTCCACACCATCCAGACACGGCTTTCGCCGGCCGAGCAGAAAAAACTCGCTGGCGCCGTCGAGCTGCTGAAACGACTCGTCGAGCCTTGAAGTTTTCTTCCTGCGCGCGATGAGTGCGCACGGCGGCCATCGCACAAACGCATCCCGGAGTCTCCTCATGCACTACGTGGCTTACTTCTTCGGCGGCCTGTTCCTGCTCAACGCCGTGCCGCATGTCGTCAGCGGCACGATGGGGCGCGCTTTTCAAAGTCCGTTCGCCAGCCCACCGGGCCGGGGGCTTTCGTCCGCTACCGTCAACGTGCTGTGGGGTTTCCTCAATGCGGTGATCGGCTATCTGCTGCTCTGCCGCGTGGGCGACTTCAACCTGCGCCATATCCCGGACATGATCGCGGCGGCCTTGGGCGCGCTGTTGCTTGCGTTGTTCAATGCGCACACCTTCGGGCGCGTCAACAGCGGCAATGCATGAGCATGTTCCGCTCGCTGCGCGGCTACAACTACCGCGTGTGGGCCGGTGGTGCGCTGGTATCCAACGTGGGTACGTGGATGCAGCGCATCGGGCAGGATTGGCTGGTGCTGACGCAACTCACGCACAACAATGCCTCGGCCGTCGGCGTGGTGATGGCGCTGCAGTTCGGACCGCAGATTCTGTTGTTGCCGCTGACGGGCTACGCGGCCGACCACATCAATCGACGCAAGCTGCTGTTCGTCACCCAGGCGTCGCTGGGAGTACTGGCGTTGGGCCTGGGCCTGCTCACCGTAACGGGCTTGATCAAGCTGTGGCAGGTGTATGCCTTTGCATTCGCGCTCGGTTGCGTCACGGCGTTCGATGCACCGGCGCGGCAAACGTTCGTGTCGGAGCTGGTGAGCGAGGATGACCTTTCCAATGCCGTAGCGCTCAATTCCACCTCGTTCAACGCCGGGCGCATGCTCGGTCCGGCTGTCGCAGGTTTATTGATTGCCGCGGTAGGCACGGGCTGGGTATTCGTGGTGAATGCGGCATCGTTCGTGGCGGTGCTGTGTTCGTTGCGCTTGTTGCGGCCCGAAGAGCTGCACGTAAAGACGAGCGGCCATCGCGCACGCGAGCGTCTTGCCGAAGGCTTCCGCTACGTATGGCGTCGGCCGGACCTGCGCGCAGTGCTCGTGATGTTATTCCTGTTCGGCACCTTCGGACTCAACTTCGCCATCTTTATTTCCACCATGTCGGTGAAGGTATTCCATGCCGGCGCCAGCCGTTATGGCCTGCTTACCTCCAGCATGGCGGTCGGCACGGTAATCGGCGCATTGCTGGCGGCGCGGCGGGCGAGGCCGAGCGTGCCGCTGCTGATTGCGGCGGCGGGGTTATTCGGTGGCGGGCTGGTGTTGGCGGCGCTGTCGTTCGACTTCTGGATGTTTGCGGCGATGCTGATGGCGATCGGTGTTTGCGCACAGACCTTCACCACCTCCACCAATAGCCTGGTGCAGCTCGCTACGGAGCCGGCCATGCGCGGCCGCGTGGTGGCGATCCTGCTTGCGATTGCGCTGGGTGGTACGCCGCTGGGTGCGCCGGTGGTCGGTTGGGTGGCCGATACGTTTGGGCCGCGATGGTCGTTGGGCGTGGGCGCTGCGGCGGGGTTTGGCGCGGTGTTGGTGGGGTTGCGCTACCTGGTGAAGCATCGTGCTCTGCACGTGCGCGTGGAGGCGGGGCGGTTGCGCTTCAGCGTGCAGCAACCGCTGGCTGATGCGCGCGAGAGTGGTCATTCTGCGCAGACGTAGCTCCCTCCCTGTTACACGTAGGGAGCCCGTATGCGGCAAGAACACGACTCAGCGCCAGCCGACGCTCACCGCATCGCGAATATCCCGCCGCGGCACCGTAACGCTGGCCGTCGCCTCTTTGTCATCCCAATGCCAGGCCGTCACCACCTTGCCGTTTACACAGACCGACCGCGGCTTGGTCATCGCATGAATCCGCACTTCATACGCACGCTGCAACGGTTGGCCTTTGTACGTCCCTTTCACCGCCGCCAACGTCAGCACATGCGAACCGTCCGCCCGGGTCTCATAGCTCATTGGCGTGATGGCATAACTCCCCTTCGCATAATCAAGCGACACGCCATCGTCCTCGTACAAATCGAAATGTCCCTTGCCTGATCCATACACGTTGACGATCAGCGCATCCAGCGGCCTGGCATCGGAATAATCACTCGGCTCCTGCTCCGGAACAATCGAGCCTTCGCGCACGAACACCGGCGTCTGGTCGACGTCGTAGTGCGCCGTGAAGGATTTGCCGCCGTCGTAGCGCTTCCCGCTGAAGAAGTCGATCCATTCGCCGGCCGGCAAATACACCGCGCGATTGCCGCTGGCGTCCAGCACCGGCGCCACCAGCATCTCGTCGCCGAAGAAGTACTCGTGCGAGTGGCGATAAGCCTCTTCCGATTGCGGATACTGCAAGTACAACGGACGCAGCAATGGCAGCGACAAGGTGTGAGCTTGCCACGTATACGTGTAGATGTAGGGAATAAGCTGCGTGCGCAGGCTGAAGTATTTGCGCATCAGCGCGATTCCCTTGTCGCCGTATACCCATGGCATGCGCACATTGCCTTCGTGCGGATTGGCATGCGCGCTATGCATGCGCAGGATCGGGCTGAAAGTGCCGAATTCGATCCAGCGCGCATAAAGATCAAAAGCGATCTTCGCGCCATGGAAGCCGCCGATATCGTGGCTGATGTAGGGCACCAGCACATTGCCGCCGCGCGCGGTGAAAGCGACTTCGTACGCCAGCACCGGCCATTCCGAATAGGTGTCGCCGGTGAAAAAGCCGGGATAGCGCTCGCTGCCCCAATCGCCGTAGCGACCCAGGATGAAAGCGCGCTGGCCGGTGGCCTGTTGCGAGAAATCGTAGAACACCCGGTTGGTCCAGAACTGCGGATTGAGCCCCGGCATCGCCGTGGTGCCCCCGCCGCCATCCACCCACCAGGAGTTGACGCCGGCCTGCATCAATGGCCCATGCAGATCGCGCATGAACACGTCCGCCTGCCGCTGGTCGGAAAGATCGAACGCGATGCGCGGCGGCGGCGCCACGTTCTTGATCGCCACCGGGCCACGAAAAATACCGCCGCCTTGCTCGCCCGGTACCACGCGCAAGGCGATTGCATTGGGCTGGCCCGGGTGAACGTACGGCTTGATATCGGCATACGTAAGGCGCCTCGGCCACTGCACGTGACTGTGCTCGACCTCCGTGCCGTTGACGAAGAGACGATACGCCTGCCCAACCTCGCCCAGATACAGATACAAGGCATCCGGCAGCTCCGCCGGCAGCGACACCGAGGTGCGATACCAGCCAATGCCCTGGTAATCCGGATAACCCTGCCGATTCCATGATTGATCGGTGCGTATCGGTTGCCACGCATGATCGTCGTAGCCGGCGGCGAACCAATGTTGCTGTACGCCTTGATCGTGCGCATCCGGCATGAACTTCCACCCCGCCGAAACGTCCAGATCGAAGGATGGCTTCGGCGGCAATGGCTGCCGCAGATCCGTCAGCACCTGGGCCGCGTGGCTGTCGGCATGGGAAAGAATGCTTTCCTTCGTGCCCGCATAACCGGGGTGATCGTTGAGACTGAGCTTGATGCCGCGCTGGTGCAGCCATTACAGGAACTGCGTGGGCTGCGAAATCAGCGGGCTCCAGTCATAGCCGCCTTGCCAGCCGTAGTTGTGCCAGGCGAAATCCAGCACCAGCGTATCGAACGGAATGTGGTAATCGCGCAGGCGCGAGAGTTCGTCTTCCAGGTACTGCTGGTTGTAGCGCTCGAACTCCGGTGTATGCGCGTCGGCGGTATCCGGAAAATATTCGAAGTTGAAATCGGTGATCCAGTTGCCCAGCACGTAGCGCGGAATCATCGGGATGCCGCCGCAAAGCTGCGCGTATTCCTGCAGCACGCGCGGGTATTCGTGGTTATAGGTAAACAGGTACCAGTCTTGTCCGTAAGGCGTGGGGCGCGCTGTGATCCAGGCCATTTTCCCGTCCCACAACGGCGTCTGGCTGTCATCGATAAAGGCGTAGCCGCTACGGCTGAGCAAGCCCGGCTTGGCCGGCAACAACGGAATGTCGATGCCGGGAATGATGTCGTTGACCGGGCTCTGCGTGTCGTCTTGGGTCAAGTTGCTGCCGCTGACGTGATCGAGCGAGTAGGTGAGGCCGCCGAGATTCTGCGTATCGACCTGGCCGGGATGCCAGGTATGTGGCGCGCCGCCGGGGTTGGCCCAGGCAATCTCGAGGTTGTCCGCTTGGAAAGATCCGGAGTTCAAGCGGTAACGCAAGGTTACGCTGCTGGTGCGCACCACCAGCCAGCCGTCTTCCTTGGAAGATTGAGCGCCGACGGGCGACCAATCGCGCTTCTGCACGACCGCCGACGGTACGTCGACAAAATGCCCGCTCGGCGCGTATTCCATGCGCAGCAACGAGGGCGTGAGGAATTCGAAACGTGCATTGCCGGCGACAATCGTAGTGGTGCCCTGCGTCCGTGCATGAGAAACCAGCGGCGTCGATACGAATCCAACCAGCGTGATCAGGAGCATGCGGCGGACCATGTTCATGCGAGGGTCTCTTCGGAAAAGACCTCGCATTTATACTCGCCTTGCCGCTCGCGCATCGCAAAAAAGGAACGGAGGCCACGCATGGCCTCCGTTCACCACTTGCTTGCACTACGCGCTTACTGTCCGTACTGCGACATGAAGCCCGAACCCACCGGACTGCCCCAACCCGTCACCAGGTCATAGCCCGTCACAGCCGAATAGCTGCCGGACTTGCCGCTGGTGACGTCGTGGAACGTCGCCGAGTAGATGCTGCTGTTGTTGATGTTGTTGCTGTAGACGGTGGGCAGGAAGAAGCCCAGGTTCGACTTGCTATGGCTGGCCAATGACTGGTCGACCAAGGCGGCGAAGCCCGCCCACATCGGTGCCGCAAAACTGGTGCCGCCGTACTGGTTGTAAGTACAGCTGCCATTGCCGCACGCCATGAAGGTGAAGTTGGCATTGGCCGACAGATCCGGCCCATTGCGGTAAGTCGTCGAGCCTTTGTTGCTGCCGTTGATCGCTCCGGTCTGCCACGAAGGAATGGCGATCTTGTCCGGCGAAATGCCGCCTCCGCTGTCCACCCATGCCGTTTCGGAGGCCCATGGGCCCGCTGCGCCGCTGGTGGTCAGATCGGTGCCGCCGACGCCGATGACATAGGCCGCATCGGCCGGCCACGCTTCATTGCGCCTGGACCAGGTGGAACTGTCGCCGGAGGCGGCGAAGAAGCTCTGGCCCTGCGCGGCCATCTTTTGCCAATACGGATTGAGCGTGGACGGATCGGCCGGCGTCCAGCCCCACGAGCAACCGATGGTGGCCGGCGGTGCATAGCCATCCGTCGACACGGTCATCGCGCTGATGATCGCGGTATCGGTGGAGCCGACATACATCAATACATTGCTCAGGCCCGGCGCCATGCCTTGCGCTTGCGTCACGTCGAGCGTCTGCTCGATATCGGAACAGTTGCCGCTGCAACCGGTCGACGTGCCGTCGGTAGAGAGCACGCGCAGGTTATTGGGATTGGTCTGCTTTGCAGTCGAGTAGTACAGCGCCACGTCGGACGTGTTGATGCCGTAGAACTCCCACAAGCCTACGCTCTCGCCGGTGCCGGTGAGCGTGCCGCCAGGATAATAGGCTGCGCGCATATCGCTGCCGAGGAACGAGGCGCTGGGACCCGAACCGGTGGTGGCATGACTCACGACCGCATCCGGACTGATGCCGTGCGCGGCCGCGTAGTCGCTCTTCTTCACGTACAACGGATGCGGTTGCGAGAAATTATCCAAGCCCGACACGTGCCACAGCGGAATCGCCAGCGACGTGGTCGGCTCGCGGTCCGGACTGTAGAACGTGCGGTTCTCGGTGGGATGCCGATACGTGCGCATCTTTACGTTGAATGCCGACTCCACCGCCGACACCGGACCGATCACCTGGATATCCATGCGATCGCGGCTGCCCCCCGCCACCACCAGGCCGTGCTGCTGCAGGTATTGCACGACGGTGTCGTAGTCGTTTTGCGTCGGGCCAAAGCGCGCCGTGAATTGCGCCGGCGTGACATAGTTGTGGTAGTTCAAGCTCATCGGATCGGTGACTTGCGCCACGAAATTGTCCAGGCCCGCCTGATCGCGCACCGGCAGCACCACGTCCAGGCTCATGAGCTGACCGGCCGGCAGGCTGCTTACCAGCTGTGCCGTGTTGCTGCTTACCGCGTTACGTACGTGATGCGTGTAAAACTGGCCCGCATTCGCCGCCGCACTGGCGCCGAACGCCATCGCAACGGCCAATGACAATGCACCGGTCTTGCGCGTTGAAAGAAATCCTTTTGTCGTGCGTGTTCCAATCGAATCTTGTCTGGTCATGGAGCTACTCCTCAAAGTTAAGTAGTCAGTGACATCGAAAGAAAGAATCGAGGAAAACTAGAAGACGTACTGTTCCCTGTACTCCCCTCCCCAGGGGTGCCGAATGGCCGGCGGAGGTTAGGGTGGATTTCGTCGTTGCCGGGTGAATGAAGCGGCGTTCCTTACGCTTCGCCACGTAAAGCATGCGCGCCTGACATGGATTTGTGGCGTGGGTCACATAGTTGCCGGATGCCTTGCGCCAGAACTGCCATGCAGAGTCTTGCGAATGATTGCTGGCGAGTGCGCAAGATTTTGCAGCGTGGCCTAGCGAAGATAGCGCCAAGGCTATCCGTATCGCAGACACTTGGGAGAACTGATATGGCAGCCAAGAAAGAATCTTTCAGCCGGTACGATTCAGCCGACTATCTGAAAAGCGAAGAAGATATTGCAGCCTATCTCGATGCCTGTTCCGATGAGAACGACCCAGCTCTGATGGCCGTAGCGCTTGGCGCGGTGGCGTGTGCACGCAACATGAGCCAGCTGGCGCGCGACACGGGCCTTACTCGCGAAGGTCTCTACAAGGCGTTGTCAGCGGATGGCAACCCGAGCCTGGCAACGGCAATGAAGGTCGCCAATGCATTGGGCTACCAGCTTCGATGGGTGCCTGCTCGGTAATAACGAAACACTTAAGGCAACACCAACGTATGTCCACGCCTTCTTCAACGACTCACGAAAATGGCCGAAGCAATGTCATGCCAGGCGCACAAGCTGCTTCGAGGCGCATCCGCTCATCGCCAGGCAAGCTCACCCACTTCGCTGGATTCTTCCACACATGCCCCGCCGCCTGTGCAAGCCAAGCAGGATCATCCAGGCCCGGGTCCATAAAGCGAACAATGCGCTGAAGCTCGACATGCGGCGCATCCAGCATCGATTCGTAGCGTACGTGCAGGATCCGCTCGGCGGGCAGCTTTTCGAGCATGCCAAGGCCTATGGCAACCATCTCGGACCAGGCGGTTCCAATCGGCTCGATCGGCAGCGCGAAGTTCTGGAATACCTGCACGTCAAAACTTTCCGGCAGCAATCCACGCCATGCCGGAGGTAAGTCTTCGGGTGCTTCGTAGGCTGGCGTGAGATAGGGCGCTGAGCCGAACCTGCGCTTGAACATGGCGCTGATCATGCCCATCCGCGTCAGCGCAAAGCGGTGTGCCGATACTGCAAACTCGCGGCCATCGCGAAAGACGTGAATGAATTTTGCGTCGGGAAAGAAATGCGACAAGGCCTGCACAAGACCAAGCGATGCACCCGAGCGTTCGCACCAGAATCGGCGGCCAAGCCGCACGCACAACCATTCAAAGACTTGAAGATAGTGCTGGGGAACGTGGCCTGCCGGCAGTGACTGCACGAACACGCGCAACTCGTCGTGCAGCCCATCAGGGTCTTCGCTGAGCAGTGGCAGCGTCATCGCCAACAATGGCGGAATGCCTGTCTCGCGGAAGCGCAGTGCGGCGGGCATCGGGTAGCGAAACTCATCGATGACGAGGCCGCGCTCCATCAGGCGGAGCCACGCCGTATGGCGCGGACGCGGCTCGCTCAGCTTCGTCCAGAAACGCGGCCCGTCGAAAGAACCCTGCTGGAAGCCAAGCGGATGCAACGCATTGAACAACTCGGACAAGCTCAGTATGTCCGGATGCAGCGAAAGCAGGTTGGACAGCATCGTCGAGCCGGAACGGCCCGTGCTGACGATAAAGAGAGGCGTTTGAGTTGATGTCGCCACGATCATCACTCGCAGGAAGGCAGCCTACATGCCACGCACACGACCGATCAATCAACCCTTACAGACACACCAAGCATGATTTTGCTACGTTCGCTCCGTCATCGACGCCATCTTTAACCGGGCGACGTCGATGACCCATGCAGCAATGCTTGGAGAAGCGCAGATCGTGAGAGCGGACACTCCCACGACCTGCTAAACCACAACCAACACACAGGATGTTGATCATGGCCTCCATAGATCATACGGCACGCACACGCCCTCCGGTTCGCAACGAACCACTATCCCCGCCCGATCCGTTCATCGACCAGCGCGACCCGTTGGGCCTTGGATTGGCAAACTTCGATAACCGCATGGCGAAACTCGCCGGCGCCTCGTTGGCCATCAACGTCGTTCGAGGGCTGCTGGAACGCAGTGAAGCCAGCAAGCAATCCAACGCCCCACCCAGCACGCTGACGTACTGGCCACTCAACCCGGTGCAAGCCGCTGGCCTGCACGCGGCCATTTACTTGCTGCAGCAGTACGTGGATACGCTCAACTCTGGGCCGGGTGGATAACGCGCTTGCGTCCGTAGGATCCCTTCGCGGCGAGCCGCATGAGGAACGGCGCGCCGCTTTTGGGTGAAGCAAGTTCAGTCCGCCAGAGGCGATCACGCCAAATTTACGCAGGGCGCCTTTATGCCCTCGTACGCTAGCGGGCATCTCCGCCGACCGGCCGGAGATGGCCATCCCCACTGAGGATCCGCACCATGGCACAGCGCATCGACTACCAAAAACAATCGCCTGAGCTCTTCAACAAATTGGTCGCCTTGAATATGCAGATCGGCAAGTCCGGCCTGGAAGAGACCATCAACTACCTCGTCGAGATCCGCGCCTCGCAGATCAACGGCTGCAGTTTTTGCCTGGACATGCATATCAAGCAGGCGGTGATACACGGTGAGCGCCCGCTGCGCCTGCATCACCTGGCGGCGTGGCGCGAATCGCCGTTGTTCTCGCCCCGCGAACGCGCCGCCCTTGCCTGGACCGAAGTGCTGACGCAATTGCCGTCGCACGGCGTGCCGGATGACCTCTACGCGCACGTGCGCGAACAGTTTTCCGAAAAAGAACTCACCGATCTCACCTATGCGGTGATGACGATCAATGCGTGGAACCGCATCAACGTCGCGTTCACCAGCGTGCCCGGCACTGCCGACAAGGCCTACGGGCTGGATAAAGCCGGATTGGAATGACATCTGGGCGCTGCGGGCTTGCCGGGTGCGCAGGCTGCCGGTCCGTTGCCGTTTCGCTGGCCGCGCTGCTCCGCCTGCTTCGGCCTGGCTTGCCATGGGTGCGAAGAACCAAAGGCTCGATTCCTTCGTGATGAGTCAAGACCCCTTGCCGAATTTGTATAGACGATGCCGAATACGGGTATTTCTTTTACCGGAACGGGACTTTCGCTCGTGCAAGAAATCGTTTTCTAATAAGGGCGCTTAGGGACAGGTTTTGACGCTTTAGGACAAGGGCGTGGTGCACGGGCACGGACGAAGCACAGGGGCAGCGCGAAAAGGGGACTTTGGCAAATGTCGATCCATCTTGACACCGTCCGTCAGAGATTCAATCCGGCCTTCCATGTGCGCAAGGGCGCACCGCCGGACATGCACGCAAGCACGCCTGCCTGAGTAAGCAGGCGCGTTCTCCGCAGGGCATGAGGTGTCGGCGAGTCATCGCCGGCCATGGCAGGGTGCGTCTTCGCATCAAGTGTTTCTGATCGCAGGCCTGTTTTTCCAAGCGCCTGGGCTGTACGCGGCAAAGCACTGCGCAACGCATGCGAATCACCGCGCTTCTTGCATTTGATTCGACAGGGGACGAACGATGAATCGCATTTTTCGCGTCATTTGGTCCAGCGCGCTTGGCACCTGGGTGGTCACCTCAGAGCTGACGATGCGGCGCGGCAAGCGCAGCAGTATCGACGCACGGCGCACGCGGCAGGCACCCGTCCGAACGCAGGTGCGGATGACGTCATCCTGGCTGTTGCGCCTGGGCGTAATGACGGCCCTGCTGGCGGCCTGTGCACCCGTGCAGGTATGGGCTCAGTCGAACCGATACTGGGACGCCAACGGCACCTCGCCGGGCAGCGGCGGCACCGGCACGTGGGATACCAGTTCGTTGCTCTGGAGTCCGAACAACGATGGCGTCAGCGGCCCGTACGCGGCCTGGAACAACGCGACGTTCGACCATGCCTTCTTCAATGGCACGGCCGGTACGGTTACGCTCGGCACGCCGATCAATGCCAACAGCCTCAATTTTGGAACCACCGGCTACACGCTCACCGGCGGCGCGCTGACGTTCGGAGGCGCGACGCCGACGATTTCCGTCAGCAGCAATAACACCGCGACGATCAACTCGGTGATCGCCGGCAACGCCGGGCTCACCGTGGCCGGCACCAGCGCAGGCGCGACGCTCGCGCTCAATGCCACCAACACGTTCACCGGCGGCATCAACATCAACGGCGCGACGCTCGCTTTCAATGGCGATGCGTCGCTCGGCCCGACCAGCAACACCATCACGACGACCGGCACGGCTGGTTTGACCAACAACGGCACCGCGCTCAGCGCCAGCCGCACGGTCAATATTTCCAGCGGCACGCTCCAGCTCACCGGCGGCTCGAGTTCGGCCGATCTCGGTGCCGCGCTCTACACGGGTGCCGGTAGTTTGATCGCCGCACAGAACGTCAATCTTTCCAATAACAACAACAGCTACACCGGAACCACCACGTTCAACGGCGGCGGCACGGTGACCTTTACCTCGATTCGCGACGTCGGCGGCGGTCCGAGTTCGCTCGGGGCGCCGACCACTGCCGCAAACGGCACGATTGCGGTCAACGAGTACATCGGCAGCCTTGTCTACACGGGCGCAGGGAATTCCTCGGACCGCAACTGGTCGCTGGGCGGCGCCTATTACAGCGGACAGACGCTCGTCAATGGCGGCACCGGCACACTCACACTCAGCGGCAATATCGCCGAAAGCTACGGCACGCCGGGTTATCCATCGGGCGTGGCGTACATCTTCACGGCACAGTCGGCCGACCTGGTGCTGAGCGGCGTCATCAGCAGCAGTGTCGACACCACCAAGAACTTCACGGAGAACTTCTTCAGGGGCAGCGGCACCAATCGCAGCATCACGCTGGGCGGCGCCAACACCTATAGCGCCATATCGCAGATCAATAACGTCACCGTGAACGCGAGCGCGTTGGCCAACACGGGCAGCGCCAGTTCGTTCGGTACCGGCACCGAACCGCTGAGTGGCAGCCAGACGCAACTGAGCCTGGTCACCGGCGTGGTCAACTACACCGGCGCCGCTGCCGGGGCGACGGATTTCACCTGGTCGGTACAGAACAGCAGCGGCATCAACAACAACAGCGCCGGTGGCGCCGTCACGCTTACCGGCAATGTCGGTTTCATCGCCGGCTCGACCGATACGCTGACGCTCGGCGGCTCGTATGCCGGCGTGAATACGGCCGCCGGCGTCATCAGCGGTTCGGGCAATCTCACCGTCAACGGCGGCCCTTCCGACGTGTGGCTGCTGAGCGGCGCGAACACGTACATCGGCACGAACACGGTCAACGGCGGCACGCTGCGCGCGGGAAGCGCGCAGGCATTCGGCGCAGCAAGCAATGCCATGGCGGTGAACGGCGGCACGCTCGATCTTGGCGGCTACGACGCGACGCTCGTGTCGCTGGCCGGCACCGGCGGCTCGGTGGCGCTGGGTGCGAACAAGCTCACCGTCAGCGGCACGACCAGCACAAGTTACGCCGGCAGCATCACCGGCAGCGGCAGCCTTACCAAAGGCGGCACCGGCACGCTCACGCTCAGCGGCGCCAGCACCTATACCGGCAACACGGTGGTGAATGGCGGCACGCTCGCGCTCAATTTCGCGGCGACGGGTGCGCCGGCCAGCAACATTCTTTCGAGTTCGTCCGCGCTGACCATGTCCGGTGGCGCACTGAGGATCACCGGCGCAGCCGGCCAGTCCAACAGCCAGACGTTCAACGGCATGGCCGCCGCGGCCGGCACCAACACGATCTCGGTGACGTCCGGTGCCGGCGGCAGCGCCACGCTCAACCTCGGCGCCATCAGCAGCACCGGTGGCCTGGTGAATTTCGTGCTGCCCAGCAGCGGCAGCATCACCACCACCAATGCGGATGGCGCGCTGGGCTGGGCCACCGTCAACGGCACGGATTACGCGCAGGTGAGCAGCGGCGTGATCAACGGCTTCACCAACTATGCCAACAAGGACAATGCCGCGACATGGCTGTCCGGCGACGTCGTCAGCGATGCGGGCGGCGCGGCCAATTCGCCTTATTTCGGCACGGTGGCCGGCAGCGTGCAGCTCAGCGGCATGAAGTACACCGTCGCGGTGGGTTCGACGGTAACGGTAGGCGCCGGCAACACGCTTGGCGTGAACGGCACCATCATCGTGGCAAGCACGGTCGGCGCGAACAACGACACCATCACCGGCGGCAATCTCACCGGGTTTTCAGGCGGCGGCACACTCGGCATTCTGCAGAACAGCACAGGTACTTTCACGGTCGCATCGACCATCGTCGACAGCGGCGGCGGCGCGATCGGCTTCACCAAGGCCGGCACGGGGCAGGTCACGCTTTCCGGCAGCAACACTTATACCGGTGTGACCACGCTCAGCGGCGGGCAACTCAACGTCAGCACGATCGGCAGCGGTGGCACTGCCAGCGGTATCGGCGCATCGAGCAACGCACCGTCGAATCTGGTCATCCAGAATGGGACTTTGAATTACACCGGCGCCACGGCAACCACTGATCGCGGCTTTACGCTGGTCAATGGCGGTCCTTCGCGCACGATCAACGTTGCGAACGCCGCCGCCAATCTCACTTTCACCGGCCAGGTCACCAGCCCCGACAATTCGGATTTCACCAAGACCGGCGCCGGCACGCTGACGCTGGCCAACGCCGCCAATAATTATGTGGGCGCCACGAACATCGCCGGCGGCGAGCTTGGCGTCACCACGCTCGCCAACGGCGGGCTGGCGAGCGGCATCGGCGCGTCGAGCAATGCGTCCAGCAACCTCGTTCTAAGCGGCGGCGGCGCCTTGCAATACACCGGCGCGACGAGCAGCACCGATCGCGGTTTCACGCTCAGTTCCGGCAACGGTGGCTTTGACATTGCCAACGCGGCCACGGACTTGAACGTCAGCGGAACGGCGATAGGCCCGGGCCAGCTCGTCAAAAGCGGGGCGGGCACGCTGACGCTTTCCGGCACGAACACTTTCACCGGCGGCATCACCGTCAATGCCGGCGTACTGCAAGCAGGTTCGACATCCGCGTTCGGCAACACCACATCGACCAACTCCGCCACCATCGCGACCGGCGCAACGCTCGATCTCAACAATTACAACAACTCCCTCTACAGCCTCATCGGCGGGGGCAACGTGGCCTTGGGTTCGGCAACGCTCACGTTGTTCGGCTACTACGGCCAGACCTTCACCGGCACGATCAGCGGCACCGGCGGGTTGACCACCAGCGGCGGCGGCGGCGCGCACGTGATGCAGGGTTGCAACAACAGCTACACCGGCATCACCACGCTCAACGGCGCAGGCATCAGCACCGATTGCCTGGCCAATGGCGGTTCGCCGAGCGGTATCGGTGCGTCGAGCAACGCGTCGTCCAATCTCGTCTTCAACGGCGGTACGCTGACCTATACCGGCGCCACGGTCAGCACCGATCGCGGTTTCTCCGACACCGCCGGTGCCGGCATCAATGTCAGCAATGCTGCCACCACGCTGACCTTCAGCGGCATCGCCAGCGGTGCTGGCGGATTGACCAAAACGGGTGCCGGCACACTGGTTCTATCGGGCACCAATAGCCTGACCGGCGGCACGAACGTCAGTGCCGGCACGCTGCGCACCGGTTCGGCGAACGCGCTCCCCACCAGTGGCATGAGCGTGCAAGCCGGCGCGACGCTCGATCTCAACGGATTCAACAATACGGTCACCGGCCTCGGCGGCAACGGCAACGTGACGCTGGGCACCGGCACGCTGACCATCAACGGCTTCTACGCCGGCACCTTCGACGGCGTGATCAGTGGCAGCGGCGGCGTGACGCGCACGGGTGGCGGTTATCCGCAGCAGATGAACGGTTGCCTGAACACCTACACCGGCGTCACCAACATCAATGGCAGCACGCTGAGCGTGCAATGCCTGGCCAACTCGGGCCAGGCGAGCGGCATCGGCGCGGCGACGGCGGCGTCGGGCAATCTGCTGCTGGGCAACAACGGCTCTTTGCAATACCTCGGCACCGGCGGCAGCGCCGGCACGACCGATCATCTGTTTTCGCTCGGTACCGGCGGTGGCACGCTCGACTCTTCCGGCACAGGTGCCGTCAGCTTCACGAATACGGGGGCGATCGGTTTCACGGCGGCCAACTCCAGCCAGACGCTGACACTCACCGGAACAGATGCGGATAACAACAGTTTGTCGGCACAGCTCACCGACAACGGCACCGGCAAGACCTCGCTCAGCAAGACCGGCACCGGCACCTGGATATTGCAGAATCCGGGCAGCACTTATACCGGCATCACCAACATCAACGGCGGCACGCTCGGCGTCGGCAAGCTGAGTGATGCCGGCTTGCCGAGCAGTATCGGTTCGTCCACCAATTCACCCGCCAACCTGGTGATCGGCAACAGCTCCGTGCTGCTCTACACCGGTAGCGGCGACAGCACCAATCGTTTGTTCTCGCTCTCTGGCAGTACCTCGACCATTGCCTCGTCCGGCACCGGGCCGGTCAACTTCACCAACACGGCAGGCGTGACGCTGGTGGGCGCGGGGCCGCGCACGCTGTCGCTGGATGGCACCAACACCGGCACCAACACCCTGGGCGGCACGATCGGCGATGCCAACGCGACGACCGGCCAGACCACGCTGGCGAAGAACGGTGTCGGCGATTGGGTATTGACCGGCAACAACACCTACACCGGCAACACGGTGATCAACCAGGGCCGGCTGTGGATCGGCAACGGCGGCACCACCGGTTCCGTCGCGAGCAACAACATCATCATCGTCGGCGGCACGCTGGCGGTGAACCGTTCCGACACGGTGACGTTGAACAGTTTGATTTCCGGCGCCGGCGGTGTGCAGCAGGCCGGTACGGGCACCACCGTGCTCACCAACACCAATACGTACAGCGGCGGCACATCCATTACTGCCGGCACGTTGCAGGTTGCCAGCGATGCCTATCTTGGCGCTGCAAGCGGCGGCATCACCATCAATGGTGGCGCGTTGCGCAACAGTGCAGCGTTCAGCACGGCACGCACCATCACGCTCGGCGCGAGCGGCGGCACGTTCGATGCAGCGGCGAATCTCACGGTAACCAGTGCGATCGGTGGTACCGGCGGATTGACCAAGATCAACACCGGCACAGTGACGCTCACTGGTACGAATACCTACTCCGGTACCACCACCGTGCAAGCCGGCACGCTGCTGGTGGATGGCAACGAATCCGCCGCCACGGGTGCGACCACGGTGCAGGGCGGCGGCACGCTTGGCGGCACCGGCACCGTCGGTGGCGACGTGACGATCGCCAGCGGTGGCGCACTCGATCCCGGCGACACCGCTGCGGTGGGCACGCTGGCGATCAACAGCAATCTGGCGGTGAACAGTGGCGGCGCGCTCAATTACCAATTCGGGCAGGCCAATACGCCTGGCGGCGCACTCAACGATCTGACCACCGTCAGCGGCAACCTCACGCTGGGTGGCACGCTCAACGTCAGCACGTCGCCGGGCGGCAGTTTCAATCCTGGCGTGTACCGCATCATCAATTACGCCGGTACGCTCACCAACAACGGCTTGAGCGTCGGCAGCACGCCGGCTGGCACGTACTACGTACAAACCTCGGTGAATCATCAGGTGAACCTGGTCAACAGCACCGGCCTCACCTTGAATTTCTGGGATGGCGCAGTCGGCCCGAAGAACAACAGCGCCGTCGACGGCGGCAACGGTGTATGGCAGAACGCCAGCGGCAACGACAACTGGGCGGACAGCACCGGCGTGGTGAATGCGCCGTATGCCAACGCCGCGTTTGCGGTGTTCGAAGCCGCGCCGGGCACGGTGACCGTCGACGACAGCCTCGGCAACGTCACCTCGTCGGGCATGCAGTTCGCGGTGAATGGCTACACCATCACCGGTGGTGCGATCACGCTGGCCGGTGCGCCCAACATCATTCGCGTCGGCGACGGCACGGCGGCCGGCGCAAGCATGACGGCCACCATCGACGCCGCACTGGTCGGCACCGGTGGCTTGCAGAAAACCGATCTCGGCACGCTGGTGCTCGGCGGCGCCAACACCTACGCCGGCGGCACGGCGATCAATGGTGGCATTTTGCAGGTATCGAGCGATGGCAATCTCGGCGATGCCGCGGGTGCCTTGACACTCGACGACGGCACGCTGCGCAACACCGCTGCATTCACCTCACCGCGCGCAGTCACGCTTGGCGCGAACGGCGGCACGTTCGACACGCAAGCCAATCTCACACTGGACGGCGTCATCGGCGGCAGCGGTGCGCTCACCAAGACCAGCGCGGGCACGTTGACGCTGACCGCCACCAACACCTACGCCGGTGGCACGGCGATCAATGGCGGTGCCGTTTCGGTGGCGAGCGATGCGAACCTGGGCGATGCGGCCGGCGCGCTGTCGTTGAACGGCGGCACGCTGCAGAACACGGCAACGCTCGCTTCCGCACGCACGGTGACGCTGAACGCGGGCGGCGGCACGTTCCAGACCATCGGAGATCTCACGTTGTCCGGCGCGATCGGTGGCGCAGGAGCGTTGGCCAAGACCGGCACGGCGGCATTGATACTCACCACCAACGACACCTACGCCGGCGGCACCACGATTGCGGCGGGCACGCTGCAGCTCGGCAATGGCGGTACCACCGGCGCCATCACCGGCAACGTGGTCGATAACGGCACACTGGTCTTCAACCGTTCCGACGCCAGCAGCTTTGCCGGCGTGATTTCCGGCACCGGCTTCGTGACGCAACAAGGCGCCGGCACCACCGTGCTGACCGGCAACAACCGTTACGCCGGTGCCACCGACATCAACGCCGGCAGCCTGATCGTCAACGGCGATCAAACGGCGGCGACCGGACTCGCCACGGCGGCAAGCGGCGCCACGCTTGGCGGCGACGGCATCATCGGCGGCGACGTGGCGATTGCCGATGGGGCAACGCTCAACCCTGGCGACGTGGGCACCGTCCCGGGCATGCTCAGCATCAAGGGCAACCTCGCGCTGGGCAATGCATCCACGTTGAACTACAACTTCGGCCAGGCCAACGTGGTCGGCGGCGCTTACAACGATTTGACCACGGTGAGCGGCAACCTCACCCTCGGCGGCACCATCAACGTCACCACCACCTCCGGCGGCAGTTTCGATCCGGGCATCTACCGCGTCATCGACTACGGCGGCACGCTGACCAACAACGGGCTTGCGGTCGGCACCATGCCGTCGCCGGATTTCTTCGTGCAGACGTCGGTGAACCATCAGGTGAACCTGGTGAACACGGCCGGGCTGCCGGTGAATGTCTGGGATGGCCCCGGCCACCAGAACGACAACGTCATCGAAGGCGGCACCGGCTTGTGGCAGAACAACACCGGCAACGACAACTGGACGCTGGTCGACGGCAGCGTGAATGCGCCATACCAGGACGCCAGCTTCGCCATCTTCACCGCCGCGCCTGGCGTGGTGACGGTCGACAACAGCCTGGGTAGCGTAAGGAGTGCCGGCATGCAGTTCGCCGTGGACGGCTACACCATCCAGGGTGACCCGATCACGCTGGTGGGCGCGCCCAACATCATTCGCGTGGGCGATGGCACCAGCGATGGCGCGAACATGACGGCCACCATCGCCGCAGTGCTGACGGGTACCGGCGGTGTGCAGAAGGCGGATCTGGGCACGCTGGTGCTTGCCGGCGCCGACACCTATGCCGGCGGCACCACCATCACCGCGGGCACGCTGCAGCTCGGCAACGGCGGCGCCAGCGGCTCGATCACCGGTGACGTGGTGGACAACGGCATGCTGGCCTTCAACCGCTCCGATACCAACACCTTCGGTGGCGTGATCTCCGGCCGCGGCGCCGTGGTGCAGGCCGGCAGCGGCATCACCATGTTGAACGGCACGAATACCTACACCGGCTCGACCACGGTGCAGGCGGGCACGCTGCTGGTGAACGGCGATCAATCCGCCGCGACCGGCCTTGCCACCGTGCAGGGCGGCGCCACCCTGGGCGGCACCGGCACGCTCGGCGGCGACGTCACGCTGGCCAGCGGCGCCACGCTCAGTCCCGGCAATATCGGCGCCGCCGGCACGCTCACGATCAATGGCAACCTGCAGTTGAACAGCGGCGCCACCCTGGATTACCAGTTCGGCCAGGCCGGCACGGCGGGCGGTGCACTCAACGATCTCACCGCGGTGCACGGCAACCTGACGCTGGCCGGCACGCTCAACGTCAGCACGACACCCGGCGGAAGTTTCGGCCCTGGCGTGTATCGCGTTTTCAACTACGACGGCACGCTCACCGACAATGGCCTCGTGCTCGGCACGCTGCCTGCGGCGAACCTCTACGTGCAGACTTCGATCGCGCACCAGGTCAACCTGGTCGACAACACCGGCCTCGCGCTCAACTTCTGGGATGGTCCCGCTGGCCAGGACAACCATGTGATCAACGGCGGCAATGGCACCTGGCGTCTTACCGACAACGACGATTGGACGGAGGCCAGCGGCGCGGTGAATGCGCCGTATTCGAACGGCGCGTTCGCCGTGTTCGCCGGTACGCCAGGCACGGTGGCGATCGACAACGGCAACGGCCAGGTGCAGGCGTCCGGCCTGCAATTCGAGGTCGATGGCTATCACCTCACTGGCGGTACGTTGGTGTTGGCTGGCAGCACGCCAACCGTTCGCGTGGGTGATGGCACCGCGGCGGGCGCCAGCATGACGGCAACGATCGATGCGCAGCTCGCCGGTACCGGCACGCTGGTGAAGGATGACCTCGGCACGCTGGTGCTCACCGGCAACAACAGCTACGCCGGCGGCACTACGGTACAGGCCGGCACCTTGCAGGTATCGAGTGACGCCAACCTCGGCAACAGCGCAGGCGCGCTGACGCTGGGCGACGGCACGCTGCATACCATCGCAACTTTCCAGACCAAGCGCGCGGTAAGCCTCACCGGCAACGGTACATTCCAGGCCGATGATGGAACGACGCTGACGCTGGGCCGTGCTGTAACCGGCAGCGGCAGTCTTGCCAAGACCGGTTCCGGCACGCTGGTGCTCGGCGCCGCATCCACCTATAGCGGCGCGACCACCGTCACTGCCGGTACGCTGCAAGCGGCAGTGGCGAATGCGTTCAGTGCTTCGTCGGCAGTCACCGTGGCGGCAACGGGCACGCTGGATCTTGCCGGCTTTGCGCAGAACGTGGCGTCGCTGACCCATGCAGGCACGGTGCATTTCGGCAGCGCGCCAGGCACCACGCTGACGGTGCAGGGCGATTACCTGGGCCAGGGCGGCACACTGGACTTCAACACCGTGCTGGGTGGCGACAACTCCGTCACGGACCAACTGATCGTCAACGGCAATACGTCCGGCAGCAGCGTCGTGCATGTGACCAATGTGGGCGGCACCGGTGCGCCGACCACGCAAGGCATCAAGCTGATCGACGTGCAGGGCGCATCGAACGGCAGCTTTACGCTGGCCGGCAATTACGTGTTCCAGGGACAACAAGCGGTAGTGGCGGGCGCGTACGCCTATCGCCTTTATCAGGGCGGCACCAGCACGCCGAACGACGGCGACTGGTATTTGCGTTCGGCGCTCATCAATCCCTCCAGCAGCACGGGTGGCGGCGGCGATCCCACCCCACCGCCACCGCTCTATCAGCCCGGCGTGCCGCTGTACGAGGCCTACGGCGCCATGTTGCGGCAGATCAATACGCTCGACTCGTTGTATGAGCGCGTCGGCGATCGCACGTGGGCGGGCAATACGCCCGCGACAGACGCCATGACGCCAGGCAATGGGGCGTGGGTACGCGTACAAGGCGCAGACCAGACGTACAAGCCGGAGATCAGCTCCAGTGGCGCCGACTACGACATTTCCACCTGGAAGGCGCAGGCGGGTGTCGACGCCAAGTTCAACGATGCCGCCGGCGGCGTGCTGGTCGGCGGCATGGCGCTGCAGGTCGGCCGTTACCAGACCAACGTCGATTCGATCTACGGCATGGGGCGGATCAAGACCAGCAGCTACGGCATCGGCACCACGCTCACCTGGTACGGCGACGGCGGCTTCTACGTGGATGGCCAATGGCGCTGGACGCGCTTCGACAGCGACCTGTATTCAACGACGGCTGCGCAAGTACTCAAGAGCGGCAACCACGGCAGCGGCTATGCCATCGGCGTGGAAGTGGGCCAGCGTTTCCGCCTTGGCGACGCATGGTCGCTGATCCCGCAGGCGCAGGTGAGTTACGGGCGCGCGGCATTCAACGCCTTCAATGACCCGTACGGCGCCTATGTGTCCGTGCAGCAAGGCAGGGATCTGGTCGGCCGCGCCGGCATGGCGGTCGACTATCGCAGTGCCTGGCAAGGACCGCGTGGAACCATCGACAGCCATCTCTACGTCATCGCCAATCTGTATCGCGATGCCGAGGGCGCTACGCGCGTGGATGTTTCCGGCACCGACCTGGCCAGCCGCAATGAACGCTTGTGGGGCGGCCTGGGCGTTGGCGGTTCGCTCGACTGGGGTGGCGGTACCTATTCCGTCTATGGCGAAGTGCAGGGGAAAACAGGGTTGTCGCACTTCGGTGACAGCCATGAGGTGACCGGCACGCTTGGTTTCAGGATGAAGTGGTGAGTGGCTTTGCCGCTGTTGCTGGAACGCTGCACGTACTCCGCGAAACGTGGCCGATACGTCGATAGCGCGCTCACGGTTTGAGCGCGCCAGCACGCAAAACTACAAGCGCTGCCTAGCCATGAAAGCCAGGATCAGCGCAGCGATCTCGTCCACTTTTTCGTCCCACGGAAAATGGCCGGCATCCAGTTGGTGGATCTCGGCATTCGGCAGGTCGCGTCTGTACGCATCCCCTCCGGCGGCGATAAACGATGGATCGTTTTTGCCCCAGACCACCAGCGTCGGTGGCTGGTGCTGCCGCAGCCATGCTTGCCACGCCGGATAGGCGGCCACGTTGGTACGGTAGTCGTAAAGCAGGTCGCCCTGGATCTCGCGTTGTCCCGGGCGCGACAGATGCGCATATTCGTCCGTCCAGCTATCCGGGTTGTAGTGTTCCGGATGCGTGGTCCCCAGCGTGTGGCGCTTTTCGGTGGCATCGAACGAAATGAAGGCATCCAGCACTTCCGGATGCGCTTTGGGATCGGCCCAGTACTGCGCGATCGCGCTCCACTTTTTACCGAGCCCTTCCTGGTACGCGTTGGCGTTGGAGATGATCAGAGCCTGCACGCGCTGCGGATGCGCCAGCATGATTCGAAAGCCGACCGGGCCGCCGTAATCATGCATATACAGCGTGTAGCGATTCACGCCGAGTTGCTCCAGCAAATCGTTGGTCGTCTTTGCCAGATGATCGAACGTATACGTGTATGTGGATGGAGCAGGCGTATCGCTTTGGCCGAAGCTGGGGTAGTCCGGCGCGATCAGATGAAAGCGCGTGGCGAGCAGCGGAATGAGGGCATCAAATTGCCGCGAGGACGATGGAAAGCCGTGCAACAGCACGATGGTCGGCGCGTCCTTGGGGCCGGCTTCGCGGTAGAAAATGCCAACGCCATCGACGCGGGTGCGGTGATAGGTGGTGGTGGCGGAGGTCGAAGCCAGCGCGGTTGCTTGTGCCGAGGTTCCCAGCACCATGCTCGCTGCCAAGAAGGAAAGCATTTTCATCATCTGCATTCTCCGGCGTCATCGGCAGTGTGTTCTTTGACTGGCTAACGATTTGGCTTCCATGGTGTTGGCTGGAGCGGATATTTCAAGGTTCGCCACAATCTTTGCTCGTTATTCCCGCGAAGGCTGGAATCCAGCGCCTTTGGCATTTTGACATCTACGCCAAATCCCCCGGTCCGTCATTCCAGCGAAAGCTCACTGCTGTCCAGCACGTATTTTGCGCTGCTTCGCAGGCAATCCACACGGCCGTCATTCCCGCGAAAGCGGGAATCCATTTTGCTCTGATGCGCGCTTAAAACGGATTCCCGCTTTCGCGGGAATAACAGCATTGAGCTTATGACATTTTTGAATTCCAGCACGCAGGCTGGAATGAAATCGCAGTATCAGCAGCCAAAAGCAGGCGGGATTTCCATCCCAGCCTAGCCTTCGGTCGATGGCGTGGAGCAAGCACTAACCCAGCGCACGCACCCGCAAGTTGCGCCCTTTGATCTTCCCGGCACGCAAACGCTCCAACGCCTTGTTCGCCAGCATCCGCTTCACCGCCACGTAGGCGCGAGTGGCGAAAACATCGATCTTGCCGACATCATCCGCGCTCAATCCCGCGCTGCCGGTCAACGCGCCAAGAATGTCGCCGGGGCGTAGCTTGTCCTGGCGGCCGGCATCGATCACCAGCGTTTTCATCGGCGCCAGGTTCAATGTCTTGCCGTGTGTGGACGAAAACTTCAATGGATGCCATGGCAACGGCTTGCCGAGCACCTGTTCGATGTTCTGTGCCTTGGGTTGCTCGCGCGGCGTGCATAGCGTTATCGCCAAGCCGGTTTGCCCGGCACGGCCGGTGCGGCCGATACGATGGGTGTGCGTATCAGGATCATGGGCAACGTCGTAGCTGACCACCAGCGGCAGCGCAGTGATGTCGAGCCCGCGCGCGGCCACGTCGGTGGCAACCAGCACGGCGCAGCTGCGGTTGGCAAATTGCACCAGCACTTCGTCACGATCGCGCTGTTCCATATCGCCATGCAGCGCCAGCGCGGAAAAGCCACGGCTGTCCAGTTCGCTCGCCACGTTGTCAACCTCGCGCCGCATATTGCAGAACACTAATGCGTGCTGGCCGCGTTCGCCCGTAAGCAGCGTCGCCAGCGCGTCGAGTTTGCGGGCGGGTTCAACGTCGATGAAACGTTGTTCGATCGCAGGTTGCGCATCGTGCGGCGCCTCGACGATGACCTCGACCGGATTGTGCTGCATGCGCCGGCTTGCTTCGCGGATGCCATCCGGATAGGTGGCCGAAAAAAGCAGCGTCTGATGATGCTTGGCGATACGGCCCACGATGTCGTCGATGGCATCGCTGAAGCCCATGTCCAGCATGCGGTCGGCTTCGTCCAGCACCAGCACCTTGATGCCGCCGCCATGCAGGCTTCCGCGCTTCAAATGCTCCTGCACGCGGCCGGGTGTGCCGACCACGATGTGCGGATCGTGCGTGAGCGAAGCCAGTTGCGGCCCCAGCGGCATGCCGCCGCACAAGGTCAGCAGCTTGACGTTGGGAATATTGGCCGCGAGTTTCCGGATGGCCTTGCTGACCTGATCGGCCAGTTCACGCGTGGGACACAGCACCAGCGCTTGCAGGCGGATGGTTTCCACCTGCAGGGCCTGCAGCAAACCCAGGCCGAAAGCAGCGGTTTTGCCGCTGCCGGTCTGTGCCTGGGCGATGACGTCGCGTCCTTCCAGCATGGCAGGAAGGCTTTGCGCCTGGATGGGCGTCATCTCGCTGTAGCCGAGTGTTTCGACACTGGCGAGCAAGGCGGGTTTGAGCGGGAGTTTGCTGAAGGCGGTCATGCAGCATGATCGCATAGTCTTCAGATTGAGCGATGGCACCGGCGTGTTCCATCAGCCCGAAGATCATTCGCCGGACACGATGTTTTTCGGCGCGTGCTGGGCCAGCCAGCGGTCAAGTTGATTGGCGAAGGCCTGTCGATCGCGTGCGTGAAAAGCCGATGGGCCACCGGTTTGAACACCAGCACCGCGCAATTCTTCACTGAAATTACGCATCGACAGGCGTTCGGCCATGTTGTCAGGCGTGTAGCGCTCGCCGCGTGGATTGATCGCCACGCCGCCTTTCTCGACGACGCGCGCGGCAAGGGGAATGTCCTGTGTGACGACCAGGTCGCGCGGCTGCATGCGCTCGACAATTTCATTGTCGGCTTCGTCCAGGCCACCGCTAACCACCAGCGCGCGAATGTAGCGCGATGGCGGCCGCGACAAGCTGTGGTTGGCAATCAAGGTGACGTGGATCCTGGCCCGTTCGGCCGCGCGGAAAAGAATGGCCTTGATCACGCTCGGGCACGCATCGCCATCCACCCATATCTGCGGCGCGGCGGGCCCGGAAGCATTCATACGTAGCCGTCGGGCGGTCCGGGCTTGGTATCGCCGGGGCTAGTGCTATCGCGCGCCGCTTTCTTCTTGGCCTGCTTCGCGTCTTGTTGTTTCTTCTTCGCCAACTCACGCTGACGCTTTTCAAAGGAATAGTTTGTCTTTGCCAAGTGATTTATCTCGCTTCAATCAGATGTTGCTGATGAGCTGCGCGCAATGCAGCTCTCCATGCATGGGGTGCTTACTTCTTGCCGGAAGAGGACTCCGCCTCTTTCGCAGCGCTGCTAGCTTCGGCGGATGCCTTGGCGTCTTGGGGCTTATGGTGGAACGGCGTATTGCCCAGCACTTCAATATGGCCGCCGGCTTTGTTGAAAGCGGCAATGTCTGCCGCGATGCGCTCGCTGGTCAGCGTCTTGGGCGAGCTCGAACCGGTGTAAGGCGTGCTGGGTTGGCGATAGTTGGACATGGTGGGGTTCCTCTCATTTGGGAATGATCGTTGTGTTGCCAATGTCTTGTTTGCCGTACTCCGAGCGAATGGCCTTGCAGTACGGGCCGCCCATCACGAATCGCCGGCATACGGCGGGGCGGTTTTCATAAATGCTGCAATTCATGTGCGTGCGATCCATCGCGACGCACCAGCCGTCTTCAGCATGGGCCATCACACGGTGGCCTTGCGGAAGCTGGCTGGTGAAATGAGCGGGAATGTCGTCCCCGGCTTCCAGCACCACCACCAGGCGGCAGCATACGGCATCGCAAATTGAGCAATGCGCCTTGCCTTTGGCATGCCTGCTTGGCGGAGTCATGGTTGCGATTGAAACGGCATGGATGCTCGCGAAGGGCGCCACTCCCGCAAGGGAGAATGCTTAACGCGTGAGATGAGGAAGCGAAGCGGGCAACCACGAAAGTCGCGCGGGACGCGGGAAGAGGCAGGCGGCTTGCAAAGACCCATGATACATCACAGATGGTGTACCGGCAGGGCTGGGCTGATATACGAAAGCAAACAGGCAGCGCGGCTGGCCGTTTCGGAGTATGTTCGACAGTTCAAGCCGTCCTTTTCCAGGTGCTCGTATGAACAACTCACCCAAGCCTTTGTCGGTAGCGGCCATTCACTCGGTTTATTCCGGCAAGAAAATTACTTCGGTGGTCGAGCAGGCTAAAGAATTCAAGTCCACCAACAACTTCGCGCGCGATGCACAGCATTCAGGTCAGGCGCCCGAAAAAAACAACGTGCAAAAGAAGTGATGGCTTTCGTGCCGGTCCGGTGGCGCGCGTCACGCCATCAAGCAGGCACGTACGTCAATCGAACCACGTCCTCGACGATGATATCGCTGGACACAAGCCGGAGCCGCGGCCGCGGGCCAGCGAAGAACGGCTTGCCGCGACCCACCACGATGGGATGGAGGTAGAGTCGGTACTCGTCGATCAGGTCAAGATCGCCCAGGCTTCGCGCCAGATCCGCTCCGGCGACTTCGATCTCCCCGGTAAGCTCGGCCTTCAGTTTTCGCACCGACGCTTGGACGTCATCGGCAACCAGGGTGGCGTTCGGACCGACTGATGCCAGCGTGCGCGACACGACCCATTTGGGTTTGCCCCGCCATGTCGCTGCATAGTCGCGTTCTTCCGCATCCCAATCGGGATGGTCTTGGTCCCAATAACGCATGACCTCGTACATATGGCGGCCGTACACCATGCCGGCCAGGTCGCGTACGCGCTCTGTGAAGTGACGAAAGAGTGCGGGATCAGGCGGCCCGAAATGCTGGTGCTCGATATAGCCATCCAGCGATACGTTCAATTCGAATACGAACCTGGCCATGCAAAGCCTCCATATGGGAGTCTTCTGAACAGTGGTGTGCGTTGCGTTGGAATCGCGCCATTCGCCATGACGACGAATGACGAAATCCGAACTCGACATGTGAATGCAGCGGCACTCGACATGGGCGCGGCGTCGGGCGGTTCCGGGCCAACGCAGTGGGGTGCTGTGGTCGCCGCACGGTTTCGAGCCAGCGCTGGCCGGCGCAGCTGTTGCGCATCACGGCGATCGACGGCGCTTACCGGCGCAACGAGAACACCGATTTGGCAACCGGCTACGCAGGCGTGCTGGTGCTGTCACCTTTGAGCGGCAAGCAGGATAAAAACCAATAGTCCGTATCCTGTCGTTAGCCGAGGCGGCTCCTGTCGCTGCTACTGCGCAGTCACTGTGCCTTCTTGAACAGGTCCTGGAAGATCAGGGGCGCCCATGCCCCGTTCCGCCCCTGCACGAGCAGGCCGCCTTCCGCGATCTTGCCGAGATTCACCGGCGCATAACCGAGCTGCTCGACCAGGGCAGCGACCGTTGCCGTCGCGCTTTCATCGTCGCTGGACAGGAACACGACTCGTCGCCCGCCGTTGATGGCCGGGTCTTCCGCGAGAACGCGGGCAGGCAGATGGTTAAACGCCTTGACCAATTGCGCGCCGGGCAGCGCTTGGGCGACGACCGACGAGGAGGGCACGCCATCCAAATCGTCGAGCGTGTTCGTCACGTCGATGACGATCTTGCCCTTCCAGCTCGCCCGTGCCTTCGCCACTTCCCGATGCTGCCAGTACGGCACAGCCAGCAGCACGATGTCGGCCTCGAGCGCATCCTTCAAGGTCTTGGGAACGATCGTCGAACCGATCGCGTTTGCCTGCGGCGCAAGTGTTTCAGGCGAATGCCGGCTTGCCACCGCCACGTCGATGCCCTTGCGGGCGAACATGCGGGCCAGCGCCTGGCCAACCGCGCCGAAACCTACGATTGCGTAATTCATGTTGGCGTTCCGATTCCTGTTGAGATGGGTTGCCCCGAACGATCCAGGTGTGACCGGCGTCTTCCCGGAGTGCGCTTTTAGGCGCGACCTCAGATGGCCGAGAAACCGCCGTCGACAGACAACTCCACGCCATTGACGAAGCTCGAATCGTCGGAAGCAAGAAACACCGCGACCGTGGCAATTTCCTCGGGACGTCCCATCTTTCCCCGCGGGATCAAGGATTCGAACATCTGCTTCGCCTCCTCGGTGAGAACCTGGTCCTGCATCGGCGTGGCGATCGGCCCCGGGCTCAGCACATTCACCCGGATGTTTCTGCCTTTCAGCTCGTTGAGCCAGGTGCGTGCGAATGAGCGCAACGCCGCCTTGCTCGCCGCATACACGCCGTAACCAGGAAAACCCTTCACTGAAGCAACCGACCCGGTCATGAAGATCGATCCGCCATCGTTGAACAGCGGCAACGCCTTCTGAACCGTAAACATCGTGCCACGCGTATTCAGGCCGAACGTCGCATCGAAATGCTGCTCGGTAATCTCGCCCAGCGGGACGGCCTCGCCCGTGCCGGCGCTTGCGAACAGGATGTCGATCCGGCCTTTTTCACGTTTGACGGTTTCAAACAGGCGGTCGAGGTCGTCGAGGTTGGCCGCGTCGCCGCGCACGCCAGTCACATTCCGGCCAATGAGCTTCACGGCCTCATCGAGCGCCGCTTGCCTCCGGCCCGTAATGAAAACGTACGCCCCTTCTTCAACGAACCGCTTGGCGCTTGCCAACGCCATGCCGCTCGATCCGCCCGTAATCACTGCCACCTTACCTTCAAGCTTTCCCATGATTTTTCGCCTTTCGTCGTGTCGGAACAGCGCCCTTGTTTCCATTTATACCGGTGCGCTGTATCTTGTGGATCGCTGATCCATATAATCGGATCAGTGGTCCAAATATATGGAGCACTGATCCATTTGTCAAGGCAAACCATGCGAGCCGATGCCAGAAAAAATTACAGTCACCTGCTTGCCGTAGCGCGCGAGGTCGTCACCGAGCACGGTGTCGACGCGTCCATGCGGGATATCGCTCGCCGGGCCGACGTCGGCCTGGCCACACTGCTTCGTCATTTCCCGACGAGAGAAGCGTTGTTCGAAGCGCTGATGTGTTCGAACCTGGACGCGCTGACGCAGCAGGCGGACGAACTCGAAACGTCGAAGTCACCGGATGAAGCGCTCGTATCCTGGTTCCGGGAAGGAGTGGCATTCGTGCAAAGCTACCGCGGCGTTGTCGACTTGATGGCGAGCGCGCACGCGGACCCGAACTCCGCGCTTTACACCTCATGCGCCGCGGTGCACGCCGTGGGCGCGCGATTGCTGCTGCGTGCCCAGGCCGAAGGAACCGCGCGTGCCGACATGGATGGGGAGGATCTGTTCGCCATGATGTCGGCGCTCGGTTGGCTCGCCGGCCAACCCTCCTTCGCATCGCGGGCCGACCACCTCTTCCACGTTATCGCGAGCGCCATCCTGACGAAACCGCTGAGTAACAGTGTCAAGAAGGCATCAGGTAAATCAGGCCGGCGACCGGGTGTTCGAGCACGGTCCGGTAAGTGAGATGGCAGCGCTTAGCAATCATCGTCTGGCGCGGCATTACCAAACAGCGAAAGCCTCATGATTTCGCATATGCATGTTGATGCATGAAAGAAGCTGGCGACGATGTGTTGCATTTGCAGCCATGCACGCATGACGATCCACTGCGACTTTCAATTCATCTTTGAATCTGCACCGCCACCTTTTCAATCTTTGTTTTTACATGTACTTCCACACGTTCGGGGCTTAGGCAGGACTTTGCATCCTATAGGCTGGACGCCCAGTGGAGTTTGTCGACAACGCTGCCTGTGCCGATTTCTGGTCTCCGAAAAAAGCAGGAGTCTAGAAACGACATTCTGGCTTTTACAAAGCCAGTGGCCCGAAATATCTCGCAAACATGCAGCGTCAGTAACTTCTGTTGTCTTCAGCGCCCCGCGTTTGAAAGGCGCATTTCAGCAAAGCGCCCAGCGATGAAGTCCACGAGTGCGCGAATGCGACTGGGAACGAAGCGCCCGCTAGGTAAGAGTGCATGCAACGGATACGGATCTGTCTCCCATTCGGTCAGCAGCCGCACCAGATTGCCGCTTTGCAGATCGCGCCGTTGTTCGATCTCCGTCATGAAGATGATTCCGGCCCCCGAAACCGCCCATTCGCGTGCCAGCGAGGCGTCATCCACGACCCGGTCGCCACTGACCCTTACCGTGGCCCATTGGCCGTTCTGGCCGAAGCGCCAGGAACTGAACGTGCGCCCGCCGCGCATGAAAGAGATGCAGTTGTGGTCCACCAAATCGGTTGGTGTACGCGGCGTACCGTGTCGGCTCAAATAGTTGGGAGAAGCGCTGAGGACAGGATGCGCAAGCGAAAGTGGACGAGCCACGAGGCGGGAGTCGCTCAACTCGCCGTACCGGATAGCCAGGTCCACCTCGTCTCGTAGCACGTCGAGCACGCGGTCGCCGACATTGAGCGCCAGCTTCACGCCGGGGTGAAGCTGCAGGAACTCGTCAAACATTGGCATCAGCACGGTTCGAGCAAGGTCCGACGGTGCAGAGACACGCACGGTGCCCACCAGTGCGCCGCGTTCGGCATCGAGCTGGGATTCCCCCTCTGCAAGCAGTTCGAACGCGCGCTGGGCGTACTCCAGAAGGATTTGACCCGGCGGCGTAAGCCGCATTGCACGTGTGGAGCGTTCAAAGAGCCGCGTACCCAACTGCGTCTCGAGCCGCTTGAGCGTCGCGCTGGCCGCCGCTGGCGTGATGCCGAGCGCCCGAGCCGCTGCCGTCAATGATCCTCCGCCGACCGTGTGCAGCAGCACCTGGAGGTCGGCGATATTTTCAATTCTGGTTTGAAAGTGAAACATCGAAAGGCCACCTTATCAAGCGCCGCAATATTACCTACATTGCCTTCCCTCGACATCACTTCAACGCTGGAAGGAAAGGTGCCATGAAAGCTGTTGGCTATCGCAAGAATCTGCCGATCAACGCGCCCAAGGCGCTTGAGGACGTGGAGCTGCCCGTGCCGGTGCCTGGGCCGCGTGACCTGCTGGTGCGCGTGCACGCGGTCTCGGTCAATCCGGTCGACACCAAGGTCCGCGCCAGCAGTGCGCCGGCCGCGGGCGGGGTCAAGGTGCTCGGCTGGGATACCGTGGGCGTGGTCGAGGCCGTTGGTGCGCAGGCCACTGGCTTTGCGGTCGGCGACCGCGTCTGGTACGCCGGCTCGATCAAGCGCCCGGGAGCCAACAGCGAGCTGCATTCAGTGGATGCGCGCATCGTCTCCAAGGCGCCCAAGTCGCTTTCGGATGCGCAAGCCGCGGCGCTGCCGCTGACGGCCATTACCGCATGGGAGCTGCTGTTCGATCGGCTGCGCATCGCCCAAGGCGGTGGCGAAGGCCAGACGTTGATGGTCGTGGGCGGCGCTGGCGGCGTGGGCTCGATCCTGATTCAGCTGGCCCGGCAGCTGACCAAGCTGCGCGTGATCGCCACGGCGTCGCGAGCAGAGTCGCGGGAATGGTGCCTGGAGCTGGGCGCGCACGCGGTCATCGATCACTCCAAGCCGCTGTCGCAGGCGCTGCGCTCGGCCGGCATCGAGCAAGTCGACTATGTGGCCTCGCTCACGCAGACCGGCACGCACTACCAAGAGATCATCCAAAGCCTGAAGCCGCAGGGCGCGCTGGCCGTCATCGACGACATGGAAGGGCTGGATCCGATCGCGCTCAAGAGCAAATCGCTCTCGCTGCACTGGGAGTTGATGTTCACGCGCTCGATGTTCGAGACGCCTGACATGCAAGAGCAGGGCGTGCTGCTGCGGCGCGTGGCCGAGCTGGTCGACTCCGGCCGCGTCAAGACGACCGCCAACGCCGTCTTTGGCCGCATCAACGCGGAAAACCTGGCCCGCGCGCATGCGCTGATCGAAAGCGGCAAGGCCGTGGGCAAGATCGTGCTCGAAGGCTTCTGATCTGCAGTCCGACGAGCACCCAAACGCACCATTTCGATTGTTGCACTCCTCCGTCAACTTCATCTCAAGGAAATTCGCCATGTCTCAAAGCAACGCCACCCAAGTTCAAACCAAGGCTTCCATCACCCGCGACAGCTCGCTGGCCCTGGCCATCGCTGCGCGCGACGCGGCCACCAAGATCGGTCTGAACCTGGCCATTGCGGTCACCGACGACGGCGGCCACCTGATCGCCTTCGAGCGCGCCGATGCCACGCCGTTCCTGGCCGCCGAAGTGGCGATCAACAAGGCTTGGACTGCCGCGTCCTTCGGTCTGGACACGATGACCTGGAACCAGGTTGTCGCTCAGCCGGCCACGGCCCCGCTGGCCAACCATCCGCGCGTCATGGCTGTGGGTGGCGGCGTTCCCATCGTGGTGGGCGGTCGTGTGGTCGGTGGCATTGGCATCTCCGGCGGCAATGCCCAGCAAGACCACGACGTGGCTGTTGCTGCGCTAAGGGCCGTAGGCTTTGAGGTCGCCAAGTGAACGCGGCCATCTCTCGGCGCGACACCGGCGTCGTGTTGGCCGCGGCACGGGCGGCCTCGACGATAGGCAAGGAGGTCGCTGCTGCCGATATCGCTGCTACTGCGGTTGACCTCTACGCGCGGATGACTGCACGGGATCTGGCTGGCGTCCTTCGCTACATCCCTGCTGCCGGATTCACCGAGATCGGCCCGTCGGCACCTTCGGTTCACATCCTGAAGCCTGCGGCATTTGAGGCGCTGTTCAATTCGGATGCGGTGATCAAGCTCCGCGCCGAAGACGTGAACGTGCAACGCCTCGGTAGCACTGCAGTCGTAACGGGCGTACGTGTTAGCTCGTGGGCCCGAAGGACAAGCCGTCTACTGAGCTTCGGGCGCCGTTCACGATGGTTTGGACCAGCGACAACGGTAGCTGGCGGCTGCGACACATCCATCTGTCTTAACTGAGACAGTGGGGTGATATGGCAAAACATCTGGACAACGTCGAGCTAATCTCGTCATCGAGCAATCTCAGGTGTAGTCGACAATGCCGCAAAGATTCAGAGCGACGAATCGACCCCCGAAGGCGTCGCGGGCGTGGCGGGGATAAGCGCGCAGTGAGTGCGCCTAGCCTCCGCCACGCTGACCTAGTGTGCACGCGAAAACTCTATACGCGGTCCGCCGGAACTCCTGGCGCCCTCCGTGGCAGGCTCGCCGCCGCGAGGCTGGGGCCATCACTGCGTGTGCCAGTC